>NZ_JAFGYZ010000013.1:0-212789 GCF_017491585.1 Pseudomonas sp. 58(2021) | reverse complement strand
GCAAAAAGCTCCTCGGCGGCCCATCGTTCAAACTCAAAATCGCCACCGCCCCGCGACTCCCCGCCATCACCCCACTGACCTTGATCTCCACCGGCGCCGTGCGGTTGGAAAACCACTGCAACGCCGGGTTGTCGCTGCGCGCAGCGAGCAGTTGCGGGGTGGCCGCCGGGGTGTGGGATTCGGCGGTGGTCAGGAGCAGGGATGACCAGGTGGCGATGCCGACCAGGGCGGCCAGCAGTGCGGTGGCCTGGATGATTTGGGGGGGTGAAAAGCGTGCGGTGAATCTCATGGGCTGAATCTCCTTTTAGTCCCGGTGACCAGACTACGCGGCAATTCTCACGGTTTTATTTCACACGCCTTACATGTTGGCCGTGCAGGATGGTTTTTTGGGACGGGGCTGGACGCAAGGGAGTGCGCATTCGATGAACCGGTGCAGGCAGCAGGGTTTTACGCTGATCGAGTTGATGGTGGTGCTGGTGATCATCGGCATCGCCAGTGCGGCGATCAGTCTGAGTATCAAGCCCGATCCGTTGCAGTTGCTGCGCAAGGACGCCGAGCGCGTGGCGCAGTTGCTGCAGATTGCTCAGGCCGAGGCCCGCGCCGATGGCCGGCCGATTGCGTGGTTGAGCGATGGCAAGGGGTTTCGGTTCAGTCGGCGCAGTGACAGTGGCAAGGGGTTTGATCATTTCGATCGGGACCCGCAGTTGCGGCCACGTCCCTGGCAGAGTCCGAAGCTTGCGGTGCGGGTTGAGCCGAAGCAGAAAGTGGTGCTGAACGCGGAGTGGATCAATCCGCCGCTGCAGTTGACGCTGTCTGACGGGCTCAATCGGTTGAGTGTGCTGCGCGATGCTTCGGGCCGGATTAGCGTGCAATGAACAGACAACAAGGTTTTACGCTGATCGAGGTGATGGTCGCGATTCTGTTGATGGCGGTGGTCAGTCTGATCGCCTGGAAGGGGCTGGACAGTGTCACCCGCGCCGACAGCCATTTGCAGGCCAGTGGCGAGCTGAGTGACAGCCTGTTGCGGGCGTTGAATCAGATGCAGCGGGATGTGGAGATGCGCGCCGGGATCGAGCTGACGGAGCCGAAGAAGGTCGGCACTGAAGATGAACCGGCGACGGCCCCGCCTGCCCTTACGGTGCGCAGCAGTGACAGCAAGGGGTTTCGGCTGGACATTATTCGTAGCGCGGCGGATCAGCCGGGGTCTTTGCAGCGGGTGCGCTGGTGGCTCAAGGGGGACACGTTGTATCGCGCTGTGGGGCCGGCGCGCAGTCGCTATCCGTTGCCGACGCCGACTGCGGGGGTGGCGGTATTGGGTGAGGTGAGTGATTTGCAGGTGCGGGTTTGGGAGGCGGACAAAGGGTGGCGGCAGTTGAGCGGGAATCGGCGGGAGGATCCGTTGGGGCTGGAGGTGCGGTTGACTCGGGAGACGGCGCAGGGGGTGGAGAAGTATCGGCAGGTGATGGGGCCGTTGGAGTAAGCCGAAGCACTGAGGTTTGTGTGGGAGCGGGCTTGCTCGCGAAGGGGGCAGCACATTCAACATATCATTGGCTGATCCACCGCTTTCGCGAGCAAGCCCGCTCCCACAGGGTTCCGTGGTGTTTTTGGGTGTTGCGTTGGGTTAGCTGAGAACTACGACGCCGCCCGGCAACTCGGTGCATTTGACGCCGTAGGCATCACGGATCAGTGCGCCTACGCCGGCGAGTTGATCAAGAGAGAAACGCGCCTGAACGCGGCGCTGGCCGAGTTCACGGTTCAGCAGCAACAACATGCCAGGACGGTAGCGGTTGATCTCGTCGATCATCTGGCTCAGGGTTGCGCCGTTGAACACCAGGACCTGTTGGCGCCAGTTGGTGACTGCCGTCGTGTCGACACTTTGCACGGTGCCGACTTGTTGCGCGTCATAGGTTAATTGCTGGCCAGGCTCCAGGCGCAGGCTGCGACCTTCAACTTCCACCTCTACCGCGCCATCGAGGCACGTCACGCACACCTGTTGATCGAGGTTGCGCAGGTTGAACCGCGCCCTGCTCGCCCGCAGCCATCCGCCACCGGCCTGCATCGCCATGGGCAGCCGTGCGGTCTGCACTTCGACTTCGCCGCTGACCAGTTCAAAGCCTTGTACGCCCTCATCCACCGAACGCTGGTTGATGCGGGTCTGGGTGTTCAGTTCCAGGCTCAAACCATCGGCCGGTTCGACCCGACGTTGCTGGCCGACTTCGGTGATGTAATCGGCGCCAAGTCCGGAGAAACCACCCGGGATCGTGCCGCGCACCAACAGGAACGCCGCCGAAGCAGCCATCGCGCCGCCGAGAAAGGCTCGCCGCCCGAACCGGCGTGGCGCTTGCGTCGCTTCGGCCGCCGGTTGCAGCAGGTGCCACAACGCTTTGCACTCTTCGAAGGCGCGGGCGTGTTCGGGGCTTTGGGCGCACCACTGGCGCAGCGCTCGGGCATCGGCGACCGTAGCGCGGCCGGAGGTCAGCAGGATCAGCCAGTCGCGGGCTTCGCTTTGCAGACGCTCGGCAGGCGTGGGCTCGGCAGGTGTCAGACGGAAGATGTTCAAACGCACAGGTACTCGACGGGTTGATCGGGACACTCAATCGGAGCTTCATTCACTAGACGGTTTTCCGGCCCCGCGACCGAACCGCTGAAACACTTTTCTTTCCAGTTTGGCCGCGCAGTACCCCAGTGCAGCCTTGATCTCCTTCTCGACCATGCGCGTGGAAATGCCGAAACGCTGGGAGATTTCCAGGTGCGGCGCTTCTTCCAGCCGTGCGGCGATAAAGATCCGGCGGCGCCGGGCCGGCAACTCGTAGAGGGCGCTGACCAGGGACTGGATTTCCTTTTGGCCGCCGACCACGCGCATCGGGTCCAGCGCTTCGTCGCTGACTTGCAGCAGTTCTTCGACTTCGCTGCCGGTGAGCAGCCGCGCATCGGCTTGGCGGCGGTCGGCGGCGATGTTCAGGGCCATGCGATAGAGGTAGGCGTTGGGCCGCAGCAGGTTCGGCGGCGCTTCCATGCGGTCGAGCCGCAGCCAGGTTTCCTGCAGCACGTCGTTGGCCAGGTCTTCCGAGCCGAGACGGCGTCGCAGGCGCACCCGAAAGTCCTCGTAGGACGTCAGGAACAGCTGGACCATCGAACTTTGCCCGGCGTCTTTCATCCCCCGGAAACTCCTTCCCATTGTGTGCATTCCATGCGCTTTCCTGACGATTCGGGTAACAACAGCAAAGTGACTGGCTGGCGCAATGCGCCGGGTGTGGGCCGGTCGATTTTGAGCGTGTGAAAACTGTCTACCAACGCTGCATCGCGCCGAACATCGCCGGTGGTGGTGACCAACCGGTTGTGCTGCACCACACCGTCGCGACCGATCCACAGCTGCAACACCGCGCGAAAACTGCCGGGCCGGGTCAGCGGCGAGCGGCACAGGTTGCGTTCAATCGCGGCCTGCACCGCCGTGGCGTAACTGCGGTTGACCGCTGCGCTGGCGGGGGACGGTCTCTCCGCCGACAACGGCACGTCCTCGACCTGCGCAACCTGCAAGGTGAACGCGTCGTCGCGGCTGTACTTGGCCATCAAGCCGCTGCCACCGAGCATCCGCCGCAACGCTTCGGCGGCGGTGAATTCACCATCCACTGCCAGTGAACGTCGACCGCGACTCAACTGGCTGTCGACCAGCACCGCCATGCCGGTGGCGCGGCTGAACTGATCGAGGGCGCGGGCCAGTTCCTGGGCCGGGATGTGCAGCGTCATGCGCATCGACGCCGGTACCGGATCGGCGCTGGCACGGCTCAGAAACAAGCCAAGCAGCAGCCCCAGACAGAGCTGGCGCATGAGCGCTGAGCGCGCAAATTCGTCCCTGGCACGGCCTCGCTGCACGGCTGATGCACCCCTGAAAACCGTCATCCTGAGGGCTGTTTATGAATCTGGTGTGACGGCCACTGCAAAAAAACCATCACGGGATCGGCACCGCCGTTGCACTAGACTCTTGAACCAGAACGGCCCCTTCGGGCCGGCCAGGAGGCAGGCATGAAATCAGTCTGGAAAGTCGTCTTCGGCGGCTTGGTGCTGACGGTGTTGGGCGCTGCACACGCGGAGGAGCCGCTGGGCTGTGTCGAGGTGACGGTGGGTGGCTACAAGGCGCCGAATTACGACTGCCTGAGCCAGCAGATGGGCAACAACCCCAATGGCGCGGCGGCTGCGCAGAAGAATCAGGAAGCGATGAATGTGCCGGTCAACAAGCGCCCGCCGAATCAGGTGGGACTGGCGACCCCGGCGGCCACCAGCACGCGGATGGGCAACACGTTTGGCACGTCGGTCAAACCGCAGCGACCACCGAACTAGTTTCGTCGATCAGTCGCTGGGAATCTGGCGAAAACTCACCGCCAGGCGATTCCAGTTGCTGATGGTGCTGACGGCCATTGTCAGGTCCACCAGTTCGCCTTCGTTGAACTGTGCTCGTGCCTGCTCATAGACGTCGTCCGGTACATGACTTTCCGCCAGCAGCGTCACCGCGTCGGTCCAGGCCAGCGCCGCCCGCTCGCGCAGGTTGAAGAAGCCGCTGTCGCGCCAGACTGCGATGGCATACAGCCGCCGGTCCGTCTCCCCTGCCCGCCGCGCTTCCACCGAATGCATGTCGGTGCAGAACGCGCACCCGTTGAGTTGCGAAGCGCGGATCTTGATCAGGTGCAGCAATGGCGCCTCGATGCTCAGGCTGCTGGTCAGCGCTTCCAGGGCGATCATCGCTTTCATGGCTTTGGGTGAAGCGCTGTAGTAATCCAGACGCGGGGACATGGGCGGGCCTCGGGCAGCAGAAGAGTGATTTCACGGTAAGCGCTGGCGCGCCAGGGTTACAGCCCCAATTGCACGAAAAAATGGCAGACCATTCCCCCGAGCCAAACACGATACCTGTGGGAGCGGGCTTGCTCGCGAAGGCGGTGTGCCAGTCGATTTTTAGTTGCCTGACACGACGCCTTCGCGAGCAAGCCCGCTCCCACAAGGGTAAGTGACCAATTCGAGGTTTTTGCTCTACGCAACTACTGCCCCGTCAGTAAACGGGAGTAATCTGGCCGGCACACTCAATTGCCCGGAGAGCCCCGTCGGTATGGAACTTCACGTCGTGATCAACGGCCGCAAGGATCTGGCGGGTCAGTTGTATCAACAACTGCGCGGCGCCATTGAATCCGGGCGTCTGGCCGCCGGCACGCAACTGCCGCCCAGCCGCTTGCTCGCTGAGCAACTGGGGATTTCGCGCAAGACCATTTCCGACACCTACGCGCAACTCACTTACGAAAATTTCCTCACCGGCGTCATCGGCAAAGGCACTTACGTCAACGCCCGCTCGACGCCAGTGCAGCGCAAGCAAAGCCATTGCGAACTGGCCAGTTCCGAGGTGATCGCGAGCTGGTGCAATTTGCCGGTGTTCCTGCGCCATCCGACACTGGACGGCTCGCTGCGCTACGACTTTATCGGCGGCGCCACCAGCAAGGGGCAATTCCCCCACGATGACTGGCGCCGCTGTGTCTCCCACGCCATGCGGCAAATGGCCGGTTCCAAAGGTTTCTACAGCGTGGCGGAAGGCTTGCCGGCGCTGCGCAATGCGATTGCCCGGCACATCGCGTTTTCCCGTGGCGTGACCTGCCAGGACGAAGACATCGTGGTGTGCAACGGCGCGCAGCAGGCGCTGGACCTGATCGCCCGCGTGCTGCTGCGGCCCGGCAGTCTGGTGGCGATGGAAGATCCGGGTTATCCGCCGGCGCGGTTGTTGTTCGGCACTCACGGCGCCACGGTGGTCGGTGTGCCGGTGGATGCGCAAGGGATTCAGGTCGCGCAGATTCCCGACGGCACCCGGCTGATCTACGTGACGCCGTCGCACCAGTTTCCGCTGGGCATGCCGATGAGCCAGGCGCGGCGCGAGGCGTTGCTGGCCCGGGCCTACGAACTTGGCGCGATCATCATCGAGGACGACTATGACAGCGAATTCCGCTACGAGGGTCGCCCGACCGATTCGCTGCACAAGCTCGATCAGCGCGGCATCGTCGCCTACGTCGGCACCTTCTCCAAGACCCTGCTGCCAGAGCTGCGGCTCGGTTACGCGATCCTGCCGCCGGCGATCCTCGAAGCGGTGATCCGCGCCAAGCAGCTCACCGACCTGCACGCCTCCACCCTGCCGCAATGGGCGCTGGCCAAGTTCATCGCCGAGGGTTGCCTGCTCAAGCACATCCGCCGCTGCCACACCATTTATGCCCTGCGCCGCGAGCGGATCCTGGCCCGCATGGCCACCGACCTTTCGCCGTGGCTGGAAGCCGTGCCGGCGAGTGCAGGCTTCCATATGGCGGTGTTCTGCCGGGTGGCGATCAATTTGCCGCTGGTGATCGAACTGGCGAAAAAAGTCGAAGTCGGGCTGTACGCCATCGACGGCTTCTATTACCAGCAGCCTGCCAGAAGCGGGCTGTATTTCGGCTTCGGTGCCATCGAGACGCTGGACATCGATATCGCGCTGGATCGCCTGCGCGACATTCTGCAACAGGTCGCCGGGTAGATTGGTCTAACGGATTACCCGCCGATTGGTTATTGGTGATCCGGGGGTGCAGGCCTATTCTGCACAGGCGTTATCCCTCAATGAGCAGGATTCGTCCGGCCTGATTCAGGAGTGTGAGCAATGTCCAACGAAGTGATCAACACCGTACAGGTGCAGGCTGCTGCCGGCCGCTCCGAGGAGCTGGGCAAGCAGTTGCAGAAGATCGTCGACACCCTTCGCGAAACACCGGGCTGCGATTCCTATCTGGTTGACCGCTGCCCCGAGGACAGCCACCGCTGGACGGTGAGTGCCCGCTGGCAGTCGGAAGCGGCGATGCAGGCGCACTTCAACCGGCCTGAGGCGCAGGGGTTTATCGATCTGATCGACAGTCGGCTGGCCAACAGCGTCGATTTCAACTCGTTTCCTATCGTTTAAAACTCAAGAAAACCACAGCTTTCGGCAGCCTAGGGGAAACCCGCGAGGCTGCCGAAGGCTGTGGTTTTTCCGGTTTGCGGGGAATCCGGATTGGTCACCCGATCTTCCCGAATATTGGCCGTTTGAATGCATCACTTCGCGGACTACTGTGAAGACCGACTTCCCCACTTCACAGGTGACCCGCCATGAAACTCCTGCACTGCTTCGCCGCCGCTCTTGCCCTGAGCATTTCTGTTCCAGTCCTGGCTCACGACGCCTCCGAGAAGGTCTCGGTCCTGCAGGATCAGATGCTGAAAAATGTCCCCGGCAAAAAAGCCATGATGATCGAAGTCGATTACAAACCCGGCCAGTCCTCCATCGCCCACAAGCACGACGGCACGGCCATGGCGTATGTGCTCGAAGGCGAAGTGACGTCCCAGGTCAAGGGTGAACAAGCGGTCACCTACAAGAAAGGCCAATTCTGGCACGAACCCGCCGGCTCCGAACATCTGGTGTCGAAAAACGCCAGCAAAACCAGGCCGGCCAAGTTGCTGGTGTTCATGGTGCTCTCGCCGGACGAGCAAGTGTTGATCCCATTGAAAAACTGATGGTTGTTCCACCAGCCATAACTAAAAGGCGCAAATTGTTGATTGGCGCCTTTTTTATTTCTCGCGGTAATTAGTCCCGAACGCTTACAACCAATAAAACCATTGGATGACAGCCATTCAGCAAATTGTCAGGAAGTTTTCAGTTGGGCGGGCGTAGTCTGAGGCAACTGTCGCCGGTTCCATTTAATCAACCCCGACACCTCTGACTGTCCGACTGAAGTTGCTTCACGGGAGACTCACCATGAAACTTGCCTTTGCCAGTACCTTGGCGATATCAGTTTTAGCGTTGTCCGCCTGTTCTGTTCCTACCGCTCCGAAAGCGGTTTCTTCCCTCGACACCCTGTTCACCCAACCGGTCGGCCGCAGCAGCGCGGCCCAGGTCAAAAGCGGTCCCGGCGTTTCGCTGGGCGTCGTCTACAGCCCAAGCACCCAGTCCAACCGCGAATACCTGCGCGACTATCAGGCCAACGCCGGCACCGGTTTCGGCCAGAGTTTATTGGTGCAGCCGATCCACGACGCCTACGTCGCCACCTCGAAACCGGACATGGCCGTGGACTGGGTGAAAGCCTCGCTTCAACGCCAGTTCGGCTCGGTGACGGTGTACCCGGACATGCAAAGCCTGCGTGCAGCCAACCCGGATGTGGTGGCGATTGTCGACACTCACAGCCAGTTGATGACTTCGCGCAGTTCGGACATCAAGGCGGATGTGAGTGCGGATTTTTATGACGGGAAGTTGAACTATATCGGGACGGCCAAAGGGTCTGAGGCGAAAGAATTGACCCCGATCTGGGCGGACTTCAAGCGCTCGGAGGAGATTGTTGCGGATATTCATCAGCAGCAGGAAGTTCAGGTTCGGGCGTTGCAGAAGTTTGATCAGTCGCTCAGTAATTTGCTGACCAGGTCGGCAGGTAATGTGTCGATGCTTGATAGTAAACAACTACATAAGTTGCAGTGACTGTCAGGCCGCTGCCCTCACCCTAGCCCTCTCCCGAAACGTCGGACCGCCCGGAGGGAGAGGGGACTGACCGAGGTGTTTGTTAGAGTTACGCCGACGTGAAATACCGAGTCGAACTCAAGTTTCGAAAAACACACAAATCGGCTCCCTTTCCCCCTCGCCCCATTGGGGAGAGGGCTGGGGTGAGGGGCTGGATTTGTGCAGCAACACACAAATACCGCCAAACAACAGGCATAAAAAAACCCCGCCTCTCTCGAGAGCGGGGCTTTTTCATTCAGCAGCTACTCAAGCAAGCTCAAGCTCCGCAGTCGCTGCAGCAGGCACTACCGCCTGGCCACTCAGCGCCACGTCGTTCAGCTCACGGTTGGCCACCGCATACATGGCGTAGTCGGTGCCGCTGGCGGCACGGATTTCCACCAGCATGGCGCGCCAGCGTTCGATCATGGCGTCGTTCTGCTTCATCCACAGTGCCAGACGGGTTTCCACGTCCGAATCACCGCCGCCCGCTTGCAGAACGGCGATGGTGATCGCGCGTTGCTGCCAGTCGACGTCGTCGCGGAACGCTTCACGGGCCAGGGCCTGCCAGTTGTTTTCAACCGGCAAGGCGCTGATCTGCGAGATGTACCAGGTGATGTCCAGCGCGCTGCCCACGGCGAAGTACGCCTTGGCCACTTCGGCTGGATCCTGACCAGTCACGTCGGCCGCCTCGATGATCGGCAGCAGCGTGTAGAGGTGGGTTGTGCCCGCCACCATCCGCGCCAGCAGCTCCGGTACACCGGCGGCGACGTAAGCCTGATAACGCTCTTGCCAGTTTTCACGGATTTCGCCGCTCAGCAGCTCATCCAGCTTCAGGCCCAGCTCTTTCAGGTGCGGACCGAAATGCGCGACGTCACGGGCAGCGTTCTGCTCGTTGCGGCGGGCACGCAGGAACCAGCGTGTAGCGCGACGGCCCAGACGCATCAACTCGTCCATCAGCTCCAGTTGCACGTCAGCGGAGACCTGATAGTCCAGGGCTTCGATCTGACGGAACCAGTGCGGGAGGTGGAAGATGTCACGCACGATCACGTAAGCGCCTGCCACGTTCGCCGGGGTCATGCCGGTGGACTCTTTGAGCCTTTGAACGAAGGTGATGCCCATGTGGTTGACCAGATCGTTGGCGATCTGGGTGCTGACGATTTCGCGCTTCAGACGGTGACGGCGCATGGCATCGGCAAACTTGCTGACCAGGCTCGGCGGGAACGCGGTTTCCATGTCGCGGGTCAGGTAGTCGTCGTCCGGCACCAGCGAGTCCAGCAACTGCTGCTTGAGGTCGATCTTGCTGTACGAGATCAATACCGACAGTTCCGGACGCGTCAGGCCCTTGCCAGCCGCGGCGCGCTCGGTGAGCTGCTCCTCGGTCGGCAGGTACTCGATGGCGCGGTCCAGCTTGCCACGGCCTTCCAGATCGCTCATCAGGCGTTTGTACTCGGCAGCACGCTCGTAGGCACGGCGGGCAGCCAGGGACAGGGCCTGGGTCTGCTTGTAGTTGTTGCCCAGCACCAGACCACCGACTTCGTCGGTCATGCTCGCCAGCAACTGATCGCGTTGCTTGCCCGTCATGTCGCCGGCCTGAACAACTTCGTTCAGCAGGATCTTGATGTTCACTTCGTGGTCGGAGCAGTCCACGCCACCGGCGTTGTCGATGAAGTCGGTGTTGGAACCGCCGCCATTGAGACCGAATTCCACACGACCCAGTTGGGTCATGCCGAGGTTACCGCCCTCGCCCACCACTTTGCAGCGCAGTTCGTTGCCGTTCACGCGCAGTGCATCGTTGGCCTTGTCGCCGACATCGGCGTGGCTTTCGGTACTGGCCTTGACGTAAGTACCGATACCGCCGTTCCACAGCAGATCCACCGGCGCCTTGAGCAAGGCGTTCAGCAGTTCGGTCGGGGTCAGCTTGTCGGCCTGGATGTCGAAGCGCTCTTTCATCTGTGGCGAGATGGCAATGCTCTTCGCGCTGCGCGAGAAGATACCGCCGCCTTCAGACATGATGCTGGTGTCGTAGTCGGACCAGGCCGAACGCGGCAGGTCGAACATGCGCTGACGCTCGACGAAGCTGGTGGCCGGGTTCGGGTTCGGGTCGATGAAGATGTGCAGGTGGTTGAACGCGGCAACCAGTTGCAGCTTGTCGGACATCAACAGACCGTTACCGAATACGTCGCCGGCCATGTCGCCGATGCCGACCACGGTCACGCTGTCTTCCTGGACATTGATGCCGCGCTCGCGGAAGTGGCGCTGTACGCCGACCCACGCGCCTTTGGCGGTGATGCCCATTTTCTTGTGGTCGTAACCGGCCGAACCACCGGACGCGAACGCGTCACCCAGCCAGAAGCCGTAGTCGATGGCGATGCCGTTGGCGATGTCGGAGAAGGTTGCAGTGCCCTTGTCCGCCGCGACCACCAGGTACGGGTCATCGTCGTCATGACGCACGACGTTGGCCGGTGGTACCAGTTTGCCGTCCTTCAGGTTGTCGGTGATGTCCAACAGGCCCGAGATGAAGATGCGGTAGCAGGCGATGCCCTCGGCCGCGATCTCGTCACGGCTGCCGCCCAGTGGCAGGCGACGCGGCAGGAAGCCGCCCTTCGCACCCACCGGCACGATGACCGAGTTCTTCACTTGCTGGGCTTTTACCAGGCCCAGGACTTCGGTACGGAAGTCTTCTTCACGGTCGGACCAGCGCAGGCCGCCACGAGCGACGTTGCCGAAGCGCAGGTGCACGCCTTCGACGCGAGGCGAGTAAACGAAGATTTCGAACTTCGGAACAGGCTTCGGCAATTCAGGGATCAAGTGCGGGTTGAACTTGAAGCTGAAGTACGACTTGTTCTGGCCGTTGGCGTCGGTCTGGTAGAAGTTGGTACGCAGGGTCGCTTTGATCAGGTCCAGGTAACGACGCAGGATGCGGTCTTCGTTAAGGACTTGAACGTCGTCCAGCGCGGTCAGGATCGCTTGTTCCAGGCGCTGTTGCTTGTCTTCCAGATCTTCGCTGCCCAGCTTGCGCGCCAGGTAGAAGCGGGTCTTGAACAACCGGGTCAGTTCGCGAGCGATATCTGTGTGGTTGTTCAGGGTACTGGCGATGTAACCCAGGTCGAAGCCCAGACGGATCTGCTTCAGGTAACGGGCGTAAGCGCGCAGCAGCGCCACGTCGCGCCATGGCAGACCGGCGGTCAGCACCAGACGGTTGAACGCATCGTTCTCGGCATCGCCACGGACGATGTGGACGAACGCGTCCTGCAGGGTGTCGTTGAGCTGCTGGATGTCGAGGTCCAGGCCTTCGGCAGCGGTGAACGCGAAGTCATGAATCCAGAACTCGCGACCGTTGGTGTGACGCAGACGGTACGGGAATTCACCCAAGACGCGCAGGCCGAGGTTTTCCAGGATCGGCAAGACGTCGGACAGTGCCAGCGGGGTGTCGGCGTGGTACAGCTTGCAATGCAGCTCGCGCTGGCCGGAGACCTGGCCCAGCGGCTGATAGAAGCTCATCACCAGTGGATTTTTTTCGTTCAGGCTCAGCAGGTGCTGCATGTCGACCACGGCCGAATGCGCCGCGAAACGCTCGCGGTAGCCGGCCGGGAAGCCTTTCGGGAAGTCTGCCAGCACGTTGGTGCCGTGGGCTTCGCCGAAGGTTTCAACGGTCAGGGCTGCGTAGTCGTCCTGCCAACTGCGGCAAGCCTGGATGACTTCGTTTTCCAGTTGCAGCGGGTCGATGTCGATGCGGTTTTTCGGGTCGACGCGCAGAATCAGTTGCACGCGGGCCAGCACGGACTCGGAGAAGAAGGTCCAGAATTCGCAGTCGGTCGCCTTCAGGCGCTCCATCAGTACTTGCTGGATTTTCTGACGAACTTCGGTGGAGTAGATGTCGCGCGGCACGTAGGCCAGGCAGTAGCAGAAACGACCGTACGGGTCTTTGCGCAGAAACACGCGGATCTTGTTGCGTTCCTGGATCTGCACGATCGACATCACGGTGTTGAACAGTTCGTCGACCGGGGTCTGGAACAGGTCGTCACGCGGCAGCACTTCCAGGACCTGGGCCAGTTCCTTGCCCAGGTGAGCCTTGGCCTGGAAGCCGGAGCGACGCTCGATTTCCTCGACCTTGCGGCGGATGAACGGGATGACACGTACGCTTTCGCCATACACCGACGAGGTGTACAGGCCCATGAAGCGGTGTTCCTTGATGACTTTACCGTCAGCGTCGATTTCACGGATCGACACGTAGTCCGGGTAGGCCGGACGGTGTACGCGGCTCGGGTGTGCAGCCTTGGCGAACGACAGCAGCGTCGGTTCGCGCAGGTAGTTCACGGCGTAATCTTCGATGTGGCGGTCTTCGTTGGTCAGACCGGTGCGCAGCATCTTGGTCAGGCCGAGGAAAGAGTTCTGGTCGTATTCGATATGACCACCATCGGCCTGATCGACCACGGTGAACTCTTCGTAGCCGAGGAAGGTGAAGTGGTTGCCCACCAGCCATTCCAGGAAGCTCTTGATTTCGGTCTTCTCGTCGGCATCGACGGCGAATGCGCTGTTATCGAGCTTGGTGAGGATTTCCTGCACCTTGGCCTTCATCGGCTCGAAATCGGCGACCGCGACGCGGACTTCACCCAGAACCTGTTCCAGTTCCTTGCTCAGCACATTCAGTTCGGCCGCGTTGGCGCAACGGTCGATTTCCAGGTACATCAGCGACTCGTGCTGAATGCCTTCGCCGGTGGTGCCCTTTGGCAGGATTTCCAGCAGCTCGCCCTTGCTGCCACGACGCACGCTGAGCACGGTGGTCTGCAGGGTGTGGATGCTGTAGCCGCGACGGTTCAGCTCGGTACGCACCGAGTCCACCAGAAATGGCAGGTCGTGGTGCAGCACTTCGACAGCGGTGTGGGTCGACTGCCAGCCGTGACGTTCGTAATCGGGGTTGTAGACGCGCACCTGCGGCTGCGCGTGATCGAAGCGCTCAAGCAGGCGCCACGCAGAAAGAGTACAGCCAGCGAGGTCGGAGAGGCGACGTTGGGTCAGCTCGTCCAGGGAAATGATGCCGAAGAATTGTTCAGCGAACAGCGCCACTTGTGGCAGTGCCTGTTCACTGATGTGCTGCGCCAGTGCCGCTTGCAGTTGGTGCTGGAAGTCGGCTTTGCTGGCTGCGGTGAAGAACGCCATCTGTGGTACTCCGCTTGGGCTTGTTATTGATGGAAAGCGTCGCGTGCAAAACCCCTTTCGGGGCGTTCCGTCGCCCTGTTCCTGAATCTCGGGCAGAGGAAACAGGGTGACAGGTGGGTGAAGCTGGACGAGACTCTCAGGTCACATTCACCTTCCATGAATGGGCATCTGCAAAAACGACTGTCCGGCGCCGCTCGCGGGGCCATGGCAATGCCTTTACGGGTGCACATCCGTTGCGCAGCTTAATGGGTGCGACAATGTGTCTGCTTGCGGTGCTGCGACATATTCGGTCATTGGCACGTAAACCAAGGCCGGGGCATCGCTAAACACTAGCATTCATGGGGCAAAACGCCGGTCTGAATGCCCGTTTTTACGGTACAGACGTGCCAGGAATGACCATTGACCTGTGTCGCGTTCACGACACATGCTCTGACACTCTCACATGCATAAATTCCCGGGGGCTGGCAGAATCGCGCCCAAATGCGACCAACACGCCCGCCAAGTCAGGAATTCCCCATGCAAATGACCACCGCCCTTTTGATCGTCAACCCGTGCGACGACGAAGAAGACAACATGGCCATGCTCTGCTGCCACAGCGACAAGGGCGAAATGTTTCTGATGAGCCGCTATCCGGACGAGGATGAACTGGAGATCACCCTGGATGGCGAGCCTTCGACCCTCGACGGCGTGAAAGTCACCTTGACCAAGACCCTGCTGAAGATCGAAATCGCCGCAGCGGATGCCGATGCGTTGAACGGGGATGATGTGCTGGAAATCACCTACAACCCGGACATGGTGGATCTGGCCGAGGTCGAGGAGACCCTGAAGAACATCCTTGATGGTACTGGCACCTATATCAGCCAGATTTGATGGCGTCTGCACTGGCCCTATCGCTGGCAAGCCAGCTCCCACAGGGGTACGCGTACTACAGTCAGAACGCGGTCACTGTGGGAGCTGGCTTGCCAGCGATAGGGCCCGAAAGAACACCGCACCTCCCCCGCCCTACAAATTTCCAACAATTGCCCCGGTCATTTCCCGCACTTTGCGCAAAATGCCGTTAGTCGCCACCCCCTGCGATGGATTAAAGTAACGCCCCCAGCCCCGGCGTTATCCGAACGCCTGTGGCCACCCTTTCCAGGAACAGTCATCGATGGAACATCGTGAAGCGCTGCTGGCGCTGCGAACCTTTCTTTCAACGCAGATTCTCGGCCAGGAAAAACTCATCGAGCGCTTGCTCATCGCCCTGCTCGCCGATGGCCACATGCTGGTCGAGGGCGCTCCGGGTCTGGCCAAGACCAAAGCGATCAAAGAGCTCGCCGAGGGCATCGAAGCCCAGTTCCATCGCATCCAGTTCACGCCCGACCTGTTGCCGGCCGACATCACCGGCACCGAGATCTATCGCCCGGAAACCGGCAGCTTCGTGTTCCAGCAAGGCCCGATCTTCCACAACCTGGTGCTGGCGGACGAAATCAACCGGGCCCCGGCCAAGGTGCAATCGGCGCTGCTCGAAGCCATGGCCGAACGTCAGGTCAGTGTCGGGCGCAGCACTTACGAGCTGTCGCCGCTGTTTCTGGTGATGGCCACCCAGAACCCGATCGAGCAGGAAGGCACGTACCCGCTGCCCGAAGCCCAGCTCGACCGCTTCCTGATGCACGTGAAAATCGGTTTTCCCGACGCTGCCGTCGAACGGCGGATCCTGCAACAGGCCCGGGGCGAAGCCCTGAACGGCGAAACCAAGCCTGAGCGTAGGGTCAGCCAGCAGGCGATCTTCGCCGCCCGCAAGGAAATCCTCGGTCTGTACATGGCGGACGCCGTGGAGGAATACCTCGTGCAACTGGTCATGGCCACGCGTAACCCGGCCAAGTTCGACCCGGAAATGGCCGAGTGGATCGCCTACGGCGCCAGCCCGCGTGGCTCGATCGCCCTCGACCGCTGTGCCCGCGCCCACGCGTGGCTGGCCGGTCGCGACTTCGTCAGCCCGGAAGACATCCAGGCTGTGTTGTTCGACGTGTTGCGCCACCGCATCATTCTGTCGTTCGAGGCCGAAGCCGCCGGCATCGACCAGGATCGGGTGGTGCAACGGATTCTCGACGTGGTAGCCGTCGCTTGACCCCGATGAACGCCTCTCTGCCGTCCGAACCGGGCATCCGCATCAGCCTCGCCGAGCTGATCGAGATGCGTCACCGCGTGCGCGAAGTGCAGCTGTTTTCCACGCCGAGCCAGCGCAGCCCGCTGATCGGCCTTCACCACTCGAAGTTCCGTGGTCGTGGTGTGGACTTCGATCAGGTGCGGGTCTACCAGGCCGGGGACGACGTGCGCACCATCGACTGGCGCGTCACCGCACGGACCCAGGAACCGCACACCAAGCTGTTCCATGAAGAACGCGAACGGCCGATTTTCATCATGGTCGAGCAAAGTACGCGGCTGTTTTTCGGCTCCGGGCTGATGTTCAAGTCGGTGCTCGCGGCGCAGGCTGCAGCGTTGATCGGCTGGGCCGCGCTGGGTCACAACGACCGGGTGGGCGGACTGGTGTTCGGGGACAACGAGCATTACGAGATCAAGCCGCGCCGCAGCAAGCAGAGTCTGCTGCAACTGCTCAACCGTTTGGTGAAAGTCAATCAGTCGCTGCACAGCGAGCGGGAGCCGGATCGCGATGCGTTTGGCGTGGCGCTACGCCGGGCCCGCGAGGTGCTGCGACCGGGCAGTCTGGTGATCGTGATTTGTGACGAGCGCGCACTGAGCGACAGCGCCGAGCAGCAGTTGAGTCTGTTGTCGCGCCATTGCGATCTGCTGATGCTGCCGCTGTCCGATCCCCTGGACCACGCCCTGCCCGCCGCCGGACTGTTGAGGTTCGCCGAGCGCGGCGCACAACTGGAACTCGACACTCTGAATTTCGATCTGCGCCAGACCTACCGGGCCCAGGCTGAAGCGCGCATTGCCCGTTGGGAGTTGCTCGCGCAGAAACTGCGGGTCTTGCTGATGCCCCTGAGCACCCAGAGCGAAATGGTCGAGCAGATGCGCGAGTTCCTTAACCCGCAGCGTCCGGGGAACGCTCGATGAACGGCCTCGAACAACTGCAACCGCTGATTTCCCCGCCACCGATCGCTTTCTGGCCGCCGGCTCCGGGCTGGTGGCTGCTGCTTCTGTTACTGCCGTTGATTGCCTTCGTGCTGTGGCGCCTGCGCCGTTTCATTCCGATCAAGAAAAAACCCGTCGTACGCGCCGAAATCCAGCTCGATCCGGTGCGCATTGCCGCGCTCGCAGAGCTGGCGCAAATGGTCAAACCCTACGACGGCGCACCGGCCGGAGCCTGGCTGCAGCAGCTCAACGGCCTGCTCAAGCGCCTGTGCCGCAACCATTACCCCTACAGCCAGAGTCATACCCTCAACGGGCGCAAGTGGCTGGCGTTCCTCGACAACCGTTGCCCTGCCGCCGGCCTGACTCGCTGGATGGTGCTGGTGGAAGGCGCCTACAAGCCCGAGTGCAAACTCGACGACAAGGCCATCGCCGGCCTGACGCAGGCCGTCGACACCTGGATCCGCAAGCATGTTTGAGTTCGCCTGGCCGTGGATCTTTGTGCTGTTGCCGCTGCCGTGGCTGATGCGCCTCGTGCTGCCTGTCGCCGACAGTGGCGAGCCGGCATTGAAGGTGAGTTTCCTCGAGGACCTGGAAGGCCTCGCCCGTCGCCGCGCCCGGGCCAATCTACCGACATGGCGCCAGCAGGCGCCATTCATGCTGCTGTGGTTGTTTCTGTTGATCGCCGCCGCCCGCCCGCAATGGCTGGGCGAACCGTTGCCGATTGCCGCCAGTGGTCGCGATCTGCTGGTGGCGGTGGACGTGTCCGGCTCGATGGACTTTCCCGACATGCAGTGGAACGACGAAGACGTCAGTCGCCTTTCGCTCGTGCAGCATCTGCTCGGTGACTTTCTGGAAAGCCGCGATGGCGACCGGGTCGGGCTGATCCTGTTCGGCAGCCAGGCCTACCTGCAGGCGCCGCTGACGTTTGACCGGCGCACCGTGCGCGTGTGGCTCGACGAAGCGCGGATCGGCATCGCCGGCAAGAACACCGCGATTGGCGACGCGATCGGCCTGGCCCTGAAACGCCTGCGCATGCGCCCGGCGCAGAGCCGGGTGTTGATTCTGGTCACCGACGGCGCCAACAACGGCGGGGAAATTGATCCGCTGACCGCCGCCAGACTGGCCGCCAACGAAGGCGTGAAAATCTATCCGATCGGCATCGGTGCCGACCCTGAAGAAAGTGGCGCCACCGCCCTGCTTGGCGGCAATCCGACCCTCGACCTCGACGAGCCGGCACTCAAGGCCATCGCCGATGCCACCGGCGGCCGCTACTTCCGCGCCCGCGACGGCAAGGAGCTGCAAGCGATCAAGGACACCCTCGACCGACTGGAACCGGTGGCCCAGCAACCGACCCAGGCGCGCCCGGCCCAGGCGTTGTATCAATGGCCGTTGGCGCTCGCGTTGCTGTTGAGCATGTTGCTGGTTGCCCGCGAATTGTGGCCGGACAACCCGCTGCAACGACTGTTCACCAAGGAGCTGTATCTGCAAAGCCCCCTGCCTGACTGGCGCGAACGCCTCAAGCGCCTGCGTTTGCGGAGGCGTCGATGATCGCGCTCTGGCCGCACTGGTTTCGTCCCTGGTGGCTGCTGCTGTTGCCGCTGCTCGGCTGGTTGATCTGGCAGCTCTGGCATCGGCAGAAGCGCGCCGGACGCTGGCAGATGATTCTGCCGCCGGCGTTCCATGCCGCGTTGCTCAGTGGCGGCAGCGGCCGCGACAGCAAGTTGCCGTGGGTGGCGTTGGGTGTTGCGTGGTTGTTGACGATCCTGGCGCTGCTCGGGCCGAGCTGGGAACGGGTCGAACAAACCAGCCAGAAACCGGCCGACCCGCTGGTGGTCGTGCTGGAGCTGACCCCGGAAATGCTCGCCACCGACTCGCCGCCGACCCGTCTGGAACAGGCCCGGCGCAAGTTGTTCGACCTGCTCAAAGCACGCAGCGACGCGCAGACCGCCATCGTGGTTTACGCCGGCAGCGCCCACACGCTGGTGCCGCTGTCGGACGACCTGGCCACCAGTCGCAATCTGCTCGATGCGCTCAAGCCGTCGCTGATGCCGGAAAGCGGCCACCGCGCCGATCTTGCAGTGAGCAAGGCGCTGGCATTGCTCAAGCAAGGGGCGTTGGGTCAGGGGCGCATTCTGCTGATCGGTTCATCGCTCTCGGAAGAAGAACGCCAAGGCATTCGCCGCGCATTGAGCGGGCAATCGGCGCAATTGCTGATGCTCGGCATCGGCACCGCCGAGGGCGCGCCCATTGCTCAGGAGGACGGCAGTTTCCTCAAGGACGCACAGGGTGCGATCCGCGTGCCGCAACTCGACAGCCCGGGTCTTGGCGCCTTCCTCAACGCGGTGGGTGGCGAGTATCACAGTGCCAGGCTGGATGAATCGGACCTGCGCAGCCTCGGCCTGCTCGATGGCCCGCGCAGCCTGCGCAACGACGGCCAGACCCTGCGTCTCGACACCTGGGCCGATCAGGGTTACTGGCTGCTGTTGCCGCTCTTGCTGCTTGCCGCGTGCGCTGGGCGCCGTGGCTGGTTGTTCTGTCTGCCGCTGCTCTTTTGTCTGCCGCAACCGAGCTACGCTTTCAATTTCGAAGACCTGTGGCTGCGCCCCGACCAACAGGGTTTGCATCTGTTGAAACAGAAGCGCCCGGCCGAGGCCGCGCAACACTTCGAAGATCACCAGTGGCAAGGGCTGGCGTTGTACGAGGCCGGCGATTACAGTGGCGCCGCCGAGCGTTTCGCCGAAGGCAGCGATGCCCGCGCGCACTACAATCGAGGCAACGCACTGGCGAAAAGCGGTGAGCTGGAAGCGGCGATCGACGCCTATGAACAGGCTCTGGAATTGCAACCGGACTTGCGTCCGGCACTGACCAACAAGGCACTGGTGGAAAACCTGCTCAAGCAGAAAAGCGCCCCGCCGCCCGCCGAGCCCGAAAAGCAACCGGCACAACAGAACGTGCCGGGCGACGAACCACCGCCCGCGACCGCGCCGCCACCGGCAATCAAGAATGACACGCCCAGCGAGGCCCAGCCTGCGGAATCGGCCAACGAACCACCGCCGACCAGCCCACCGCAACCGGGGCCCAACGAACTGCCGGACAGCGCCCCGGACACGGAGCCGCACACCAGCCCGACGCTGAGCCCCGGCGAGGACAACCTCGAAGGCGAGCAGCGCCAGGCGCTGGAGCAATGGCTCGGCAAGATTCCGGACGATCCGGGCGAACTGCTGCGACGCAAGTTCTGGTACGAACAGCAACAACATCAGGATCAGGAAAACACTCGATGACCCGTTTCGCCGCCCTCTTGCTGCCCCTGCTGATCTGCACGGCCACCGCTCAGGCGGCCGAGCTGACGGCCAGTGTGGATCGCAGTCGCCTGAATTCCGGCGAGACGGTCGAACTCACCCTCGAATCCAACGATGTCACGCAGTTCGGCAAACCGGACCTGACCCCGCTCGAACCGCTGTTCGAAGTTCGCGGCACGCGTCAGGTCAACCAGTTGAACACGCTCAACAACGAGAACCGCGCCACCACCCGCTGGATCATCACCCTGTTGCCGAAACAGAATGGCAGCGTTGAAATTCCGTCATTGAAACTGGGCGAAACCCAGAGCCAGCCAATCACCGTGCAGGTGGTCGAAAGCGACGTCCACGAAGAAAAGAATGTGCTTGATCCGGTGTTCATCGAGTCCAGCCTCGACCAGAGCAGCGTCTATGTGCAGGCCCAGGCCGTCCTGACCCTGCGCATCTACCATTCGGTGTCGCTGTACGACGACAGCAGCGTCACCCCGTTGCAGATCACCGATGCACGAGTCGAACAGCTGGGCGATACGCGCACCTACGAAAAAGACATCAACGGCGTGCGGCATGGCGTGATCGAAATGCGCTATGCGATCTTCCCGCAACACAGCGGCTTGCTGACCATCACCCCGCAGACGTTCAGCGCCACACGGGTGGACACTCAGCCTGCCAAAGACGCCAGCGCACAGGGGCCGAAACCAGGCAAAGTGTTGCGAGTGACGTCTACGGAAATCCCGCTGACGGTCAAACCCAAACCGCTCACTTATCCGGCCGATGCGCCGTGGCTGCCGGCCCGCAGCCTGAGCCTGAGCGAGAGCTGGAACCCGGAACCGGATCACACCCAGGTCGGCGACTCCCTGACCCGCAGCCTGACCCTCAAGGTCGAAGGCCTGGCCGGCTCGCAACTGCCCGCCCTGCCCGCCACCGAGGCCAACGGCCTGCGTCGCTACCCGGACCAACCGGTGCTGAACAATCAAAGCAGCGAGCGTGGCCTGATCGGCAGCCGTGAAGAACGCGAGGCACTGGTGCCGAGCCGCAGCGGTTCGATCGAACTGCCGACCGTGGATGTGGTGTGGTGGAACACCTTTGAAGATCATCTGGAACACACGAGCCTGCCAGCGCGCACCCTGCAAGTGGTGAACAATCCGAGCCTGCAGGTCGACACCCCGGCCGGCAGCGCGCAATCCTTCAACACCACCGACAGCGAAGCGCTCTGGTGGTGGAAACTCAGCACGCTGGTTCTGGCGTGCACCACCCTGCTCGGCTTCGGTCTGTGGTGGCGCGCCCGCTGGCAACCGGCAATCCTTCGCGCCGCGCAAACCGGCCCGAGCCCGCGCACCCTGCTCGACGACATCAAACGCGCAAGCCAGGCCAACGACCCCCACGCCACCCGCCAGGCCCTCGACGCCTGGGCCCGTCAGCAGCCGGAGACTCTGGCGGATATGGCTGCGCGTTTTGTGCCGCTGTCGGATGCGCTCGATGGGCTTAACGGCGCGCTGTACAGCGAGACCGGGCAGCATTGGCAAGGAGAGGATCTGTGGCGGGCGATCCGCACGATTCCGACGGCGGAGCGGGTGCAGGATCCAGTTGGGGACAGTGGATTGCCGCCGCTTTATCCGAAGTAGTTGCAGTTCAATAGAAGCTTTTGCCCGTAAACTCTCTTCTTTTTTCGCCGCGTTATTTCCTGCGGCCATCACTTCTTTATATTGCGGAGTCAGCCTTGCGTCTGTTTCACACCTCCGACTGGCACCTTGGGCAGAACCTGCACGGCCAGGAGCGCGATTTCGAGCACGCCTGTTTTCTCGAGTGGCTGCTGCGTCAATTGAAGCTGGCGCAGCCGGACGTGCTGCTGATTGCCGGCGACATCTTCGACACGGTCAATCCACCGGTCAAAGCCCAGGAACGCCTCTACGATTTCATCGTCAGCGCCCACGAACAGCAGCCGTTGCTGACCATCGTGATGATCGCCGGCAACCACGACTCCGGCTCGCGGATCGAACTGCCCGCGCCGTTGATGCGGCGTTTGCGCACCCATGCGTTGGGCCGAGTGATGTGGCTGGACGATGGCCAGCTCGATGCAGAACGTCTGTTGTTGCCGCTGCCGAATGCGTCCGGCGAGATCGCCGCGTGGTGCCTGGCGCTGCCGTTCCTGCGACCTGCCGAGGTGACCGGCGCGCATTTGGGTGACAACTATCTGCGCGGCATTGGTCAGGTGCATGAATGGTTGATCGAAGCGGCCAACGCCAAGCGCCAGCCGGGCCAGGCGCTGGTTGCCATCAGTCATGCGCACATGGCCGGCGGTTCGGTGTCGGAAGACTCCGAACGCAGCCTGATCATCGGCAACGCCGAAGCCCTGCCCGCCAGCCTGTTCGGGTCGAGCATCAGTTATGTCGCGCTCGGGCATTTGCACAAGCCGCAGAAGGTCAACGGTGAAGAACGAATTCGCTACAGCGGCTCGCCGATCCCGTTATCGTTTTCGGAAATCAGTTATCAGCACCAGATTCTCGACGTCGTCCTGGACGGCGAAACCCTGGTCAGCGTCGAGCCGATACTGATCCCCCGTTCCGTCAATCTGCAACGCCTCGGCCCTGCGCCGCTGGCGCAAATCCTGCTGCAACTGGCCGATCTGCCGAACATCGATCTGCTGGCCGAAACCCAGCGCCAGCCATGGCTGGAAGTGCGCGTGACCCTCGACGAGCCGCAACCGGATCTGCGTCATCAGGTCGAAAGCGCTCTGCAAGGCAAGGCTGTGCGACTGGTACGAATCGCCGCCGAATACGCCGGCAACCGTGGCGCTGACGGCGCCGAGGACGGCAGTGTGTTGATCGAACTGGACCAGCTCACACCGCAGCAATTATTCAGCCGTGCCTGGCTCGACAATTACGGCAGCGAAGTCGACGAGCAAACCCTCAAGGACTTCGCCGAACTGCTGCAAGACGTACAAATGGAGGGCGAGCAGCCATGAAGATTCTCGCCATTCGTTTGAAGAACCTCGCTTCGCTGGCGGGCCCGTTCGAAATCGACTTCACCGCTGAACCGCTGGCCAGCGCCGGACTGTTCGCCATCACCGGCCCCACCGGCGCCGGCAAAAGCACCTTGCTCGATGCCCTGTGCCTGGCGCTGTTCGGCGCGGTGCCGCGCCTGAACAACACCGGGCGTGACGCCAAGGTGCCGGACGCCGACGGTGAAATCGCCACCGGCGACCCGCGCACCCTGCTGCGTCGTGGTACGGGCGAAGGTTTTGCCGAGGTGGATTTCGTCGGCGTCGATGGCCGCCGCTATCGCGCCCGCTGGGAGGCCAACCGCGCCCGGGAAAAGGCCGGCGGCAAGTTGCAGGCCAGCCGTCAAAGCCTGCGCGACATCGATCAGGATCAACTGCTGGCCAGCCAGAAAGGCGAGTACAAGGTTCAGCTCGAAGCCGCGCTGGGCCTGAACTTCGAACAGTTCACCCGCGCCGTGCTGCTGGCCCAGAGCGAGTTCAGCGCCTTTCTCAAGGCCGACGACAACGACCGCAGCGAACTGCTGGAAAAACTCACCGACACCGCGCTCTACACCCGCCTCGGCCGTCGCGCGTTCGACAAGACCAAAGAGGCTCGCGAGGCCCACAAGCAGTTACAGGATCAGGCCACCGGTGTGACCCCGCTGCCGCCCGAAGCCCGCGCCGAACTCGACCAGCGCTTCAACGCTGCCCAACAGCAATTGAAGTTGCAGCAGGCCCAGCTCAAACAGCTTGAGCAACAACACACCTGGCTCAAGGATCTGCACCTGTTGCAGGACGCCCGACAAGCGGCGGCCGAGCAGTTGCAGAGCGCTGAACACGAACGCCAAGCGCTGGCCGGCGAACGCCTGCGACTGACGCACCTTGAACAGCTCGCCCCGCAACGGCATCAGTTTGCGCGCAAGGCTGAAATCGATGCCTTGCTGATGCCGCTGACGGCGCAGATCAGCTCACATACGCTGCAACAAGGCGAGCTGACTGAGCGCCAGACGCAACTTGAACAAGACCTCGGTGCTGCACAAATCGCCCTGACCGAAGCGCAGAAGCAACAGAGCGAAAGTGCACCGTTGCTGCGTCAGGCTTTCGATGAGCAAAGCACCCTCGCCCGTCTGGCCAGGGATGTCGCCTCCGGCACTGAAGCCAAGCAGGCCGCCGAACAGGCCTGCGCCCAGGGCCAGAGCACAATCCAGGCCCTGCTCGATCAGCAAACGCAGGTCGCCGAGCGCCTGCAACGAATCGCCGCCGATCTGGAGCAAAGCACTCATCTGGCACCGTTGAGCGAAGCCTGGAATGCCTACCGCGACCGCTTGCAGCAATTGATGCTGATTGGCAACCGGCTGAACAAGGGCGAAAGCGAACTGGCGAATCTCGAACAGAACGCCGCCCGTGCCACCGAAGAACTGGCCACACAAAAGCAGCAACTCGAAGTGCTGTTCAAGGAGGCCGGCGCCGAGCCGGATGCCGTCGCCGAGCAGATCGGCATCCTCGGCACTCTGTTGCAGGACAACCGCAAACAGCTGCGCGCCGTCGAAGAGCTGACGCGCCTTTGGGCCAGTCAGCAGGAACTGGACAAACGCAGTGCCGAGTTGCAACAGCGTCAGCTCGATGCGCAACAGGAGCGCGAGCGCCTGACTCAGGACGGGGTGAAAACCAAGTCCGAACTGACGGTCGCCGAGCACACCCTCAGCGTCACTCGTGAGCTGCTCGAACGCCAGCGTCTGGCCCGCAGCGCCAGTGTCGAAGAGCTGCGCGCGCAATTGCAGGACGACCAGCCGTGCCCGGTGTGCGGCAGCAACGAACATCCGTATCACCAGCCGCAAGCCCTGCTGCAGAGCCTCGGCCGTCATGATGAAAGCGAGCAGGCCAACGCGCAGCAAGCGGTCGATCAACTGAAGGAAAAACTCACCGAACTGCGTACCAGTGTCGGTGGTGTCATTGCTCAACAAAAAGAGTTGCTGCAACAGCAGGAACAACTGGCGGCACAACAGCTGGCGCTGACGCCGAGCATCGAGGCTCATCCGCTGGCAGCGCAGTTGCTCAATCAGGACAGCGACAAACGCGCTGCCTGGCTGACTCGCCAGAACGATCAGTTGAACCAGAGCATCACCCAGGACGAACAGCGCCAGACCGCCTTGCTCACACTGCAACAGGACGCGGCGCGCCTGACCCAGCAATTGCGTCACGCCGAAACCGCGCATCAGCAAGCAACCCAGCACCTGAACAATCAGCAGCGCGAGTTGAGCGCTGACCGGCAGCGTCTGGACGAAGAACTGGCAGCCTTCGCCACGCTGCTGCCCGCCGAGACTCACGAAGCCCTGCGCGCCGAACCGGCCGCGACCTTCATGCAGCTTGACCGGCAGATCGCTGAGCGTCTGGCGCAAGTCGATCAGCAAAAGGAAGAGCTGGCCGAACAGCAACAACGCCAGCAGACGCTTGAAAAGGAACAGGATCGCCAGCAAAGCCGCGTGCAGCAACTGCAAACCGCTGAACAACAGCTCAACGCACTGATCGCTCAGCAACAGGCCAGCCAAGAGAAACTCACGCAGTTGCTGGGCGATCACACCCGCGCCGAACACTGGCAGCAGCAACTGGAACAGGCTGTGGAACAGGCACGCAACGCCGAATCCACCACGACTCAGGCACTGCAAAGTGTACGCACGCAGCTTGTGCAAATGGCCGCCGAGCTCAAAGCGCAGCAGGAACGCGTGCTAGCGCTGGAAACCGAAGAGCGTGATCTGGCCGGCAAGATTGCCGACTGGCGCGCTCGCCACCCGGAACTGGATGACGGCGGCCTGGAAGATCTGTTGCGGATCGATGACGCGCAGGTCGGCGAGCTGCGCGAGCGTTTGCAGCGCAACGAAAAGGCCCTGGAACATGCCAAAGTGCTGTTGCAGGAACGTGATCGCCAGTTGCTCGAACATCAGGCGCAGCACAACGGCAACCTCGACGCCGAACAACTCGCCGCTGCCCTCGCCGACTTGCAGAACCAGTGCAGCGCGAGCGAACAGCGCTGCGCCGAACTGCGTGCCGAGCAAGTCGAAGATCAGCGCCGGCAGAACGCCAACTCCGCGCTGGCGCAACAGATCGCCGACGCCAATGCCGAGTATCAACGCTGGGCACGACTCAATGCACTGATCGGCTCGGCCACCGGCGACACCTTCCGCAAGATCGCCCAGGCCTACAACCTCGACCTGCTGGTGCATCACGCCAACGTGCAGCTGCGGCAACTGGTCAAGCGCTATCGCCTCAAGCGCGGCGGCAGCATGCTGGGTCTGCTGGTGATGGACACGGAGATGGGCGACGAACTGCGCTCGGTGCATTCGCTTTCCGGCGGCGAAACCTTCCTGGTGTCGCTGGCCCTCGCACTGGGTCTGGCCTCGATGGCGTCGAGCACGCTGAAGATCGAATCGCTGTTCATCGACGAAGGTTTCGGCAGCCTCGATCCGGAATCCCTGCAACTGGCCATGGATGCCCTCGACGGCTTGCAGGCTCAGGGCCGCAAGGTCGCGGTGATTTCCCACGTGCAGGAAATGCATGAGCGGATTCCGGTGCAGATTCAGGTACAGCGCCAGGGCAATGGTTTGAGCACACTGGAGGTGAAATGAACACGCTGTATTCCTTCCGCCGCTGCCCGTACGCGATGCGGGCGCGGATGGCCCTGCGGTATTCGGGCGTGCCGGTTGAGATCGTTGAAGTCAGCCTGAAAGCCAAACCGGCCCAGATGCTGGCGATCTCGCCCAAGGGCACGGTGCCAGTGCTGGATGCCAGTGGTCAGGTGATCGATGAAAGCCTGGAGATCATGCGCTGGGCGCTGGCGCAGAATGATCCGGATGACTGGTTGCTGGGTGGCGATTCAAGGATTGCCGAGTTGATCGAAGCCAACGATCAAGTGTTCAAGGTGCACCTGAATCGCTACAAGTACGCCGAGCGTTATCCGGAACAGTCGATGGAGGTTTATCGGGCGGAAGGTGCTCTGTTCTTGCAGAAACTGGATGAGTTGCTCGAGGGTCGCGATTACTTGCTGGCCGGGCATCCGAGCCTGGCCGACATCGCGCTGTTGCCGTTCGTTCGCCAGTTCGCCCATGTTGATCGTGACTGGTTTGCGACAACGCCTTATGAGCGATTGCAGGCGTGGTTACAACGCTTTCTTGAGTCGGATCTGTTCACCGCCATCATGAAAAAGTAAGTGCCTTACGCCAGCACTTGGCACATGCCAATGGCCGAGCAATCCACTTGGAACGGTCCGAGAAAACTGGCTTCGGTTTTCACCGGTGGATTGCCGGCCAGCAGCCCCAGCGCATTGGCCCGTTCGATATTGTGCGCGATGGTGTGGTTGGCCTCTATGGCCCGGGCCAACCCGCCGACCGAACCCTGACCGAACCCCAACAGGGACGCGCCATTGGTCATGATCGCCAGACCGGCGATGATCCAGAATCTGTAGCCTTTCATGCTCCGACGGCTCCTGCGAGTTCAACTGAATCCGCCGCTGCGCTTTGCGAGCGCAGTTCGAACTGGATGCCGGGATGCGCGACCTGGATCGGGGCTTCCAGGCTGTGTTGCGATTGGGACGCGAGGCTGACGAACAGCACCATGACCAGGTACAGACCGATGGCCACGTAGGCGCCGCGTTTGGCGGAAGTGATGATTGAAGTGGCCATGATGTGTGCTCCGTGGACAATGTTTCGACGCCCACAGAATCAATCAAAAAAGCCGAGGTAACCACTCAGGCTTTGGCATAGTAACCATCAGCTTCGTTGATTATTTAGCCGGTCTATCTCGTCGTTCGAAAATAGCTATCGTCGGTCGCTGCGCAGGCAAAAAACTGCCCAAGGCTGCGATCTTTTGATTTTGCTTTTGGGAAACAAGATCAAAGGATCGCAGCCTTGGGCAGTTCCAGGGCGTGACGGAAATTTCAGTGTTGAGCTTTGTGATCCAGCGCGGCGTAGAAGTTCGCGCTTTGTTGCAGGTATTTCTGGGTGTAGCTCTGGGTGTGGGATTTTTTATCGCTGATTTCAACGTTAGCGCTGGCTGGCAGAGCCACGGTGGCGGAGATGGCGGAAGCGGCGATGATCGAGAAGAGATTGAAGTTCATGGCGGTAACCCTCGTGTTCAGTTGGCTTGCTTGCCCGGTTGGGCCGTGAAGCAAACTTAACGCTCGAGGGTCGCTCGCTTGAAATGCTTTGCAACATTACCTGTTATCAGCAGGATTAATACAACGCTTCAGGCCCCGTAGACCGGGGCCTGCGGCTTATTGACGCAGCAGAAACTTGAGGTCGCTCGGCGCATCCATCGGCAGTTTTTGCACGGTTTTGCCCAGCAGACCGGTCTTGCCGTCGCGCTCGACCACGACAATCTGGTTGCTCTTCTGGTTGGCAATCAGCAGGAATTTGCCGCTTGGATCGAGGCTGAACTCACGCGGGTGATCACCTTCCACCGAGCGTCGCTGCAATTCCTTGAGCTGGCCGCTGGCCGGGTCGATGGCGAACACCAGCAACTGATTGGCGGTGCCACGGTTGCTGACGTAGAGAAACTTGCCATCGGCAGACGCATGCAACGCAGCAGCGGCCTTGTCCGAAGTCGGCTGGCCGGCAGCCAGATCGACCATTTGTGTCTGGGTCAGCACGCCGTCCTTGTAATCGAACACGGCAACCTGGGCGCTCATTTCCATGGTCAGCCAGGCATGCTTGCCATCAGCGCTGAACAGCAAATGACGCGGCCCGCTGCCTGCTGGCAATTGCACCGAGGCGGTTTTCGCCGGAGTCAGCGGCAGGTCCGCATTGGCTTTCGGGTCGAACTGGTAGATGAAGAGCTTGTCCGCGCCCAAGTCGGCGGAGAACACATAACGACCGTCCGGCGAGGAAATCGTCGAGTGCACGTGGTTCGAGGCCTGACGCTCAGGGTTGACCCGACTCGCCGGGTGCGCGCTCATTTGCACCACCGGTTTGAGTTTGCCGTCGCTGCCGACCGGCAACACCGCGAGGGTGCCGCCCGGGTCCTCGACCACCGAGTAGTTGCTGACGAACAGATGACTGGCGTCGCCGCTGAGGCTCGAATGGGTTGGCTCGTTGCCCAGGCTCTGCACCTGATTGATCAGGGTCAGGGCGTGGGTCTTGGGATCGATCGAATAACTGCTGACGCGACCGACCGGGTCTTTCTGGCCTGGACCGTTTTCGTTGACCACGAACAGCCGGTGCTGATCCTTGGACAGGGTCAGCCACGACGGGTTTTCGCTCTTGATCACTTGCAGCGGTTTGGCGTCGATCTGGCCGGTGGCGCTGTCGAAGTTCATCCGGTAGATGCCCTGGCTGGTGCCGGCAGTGTAGGAACCGACCAGCAACTGGAAGCTCTCGGCCGAGGCGCTGGAAAGGCCCATCGCGCCGACGCTGCCGGCCATCAGCAATGGCCAGAATTTACGCATGTTCATTCGGTTTCATCCTCGTCGTCGGCGCTGCTGAGTACATCGCCGAGGCAGACCAGACGGTGTTCGCCAACGGTTTTGGTGTCGCTGGCAAAACCGATGATCAACCAGCTCTGCAGGTCCTGATCAAACGTCGCCGCTGCCACCTGAGCCGGGGTGAACTCCCAATGCTTGGCTTCCCGGCCATCGATGCATTCAATGTGCAGGTTGTCTTCTTCATCGAGGGCGAATTCGAAAGCGTGCAGGCCGTCGATTTCGACCATACCGCAGTGTTCGAGGGCGTTGAGAAGGGTGTCGGTTACGGCAGTCATGGCAATCATGTCTTTCAGGGGGAAAGGGGCAATGATAGCTCAAAGCCCCGCGTTTGATCGCTCCCACGCCCCGCGCGGGAACGATCATGTGGCGTAAGTCAGAGGGCTTCGCGCGATGGCTTGCCGTCCACCAGCCGCTGAATGCGCAGCGGATTGCCGTTTTTCAGCGGTTCCGGCAGCAGACTGTCGGGGTAGTTCTGGAAGCACACGGGGCGCAGGAAACGATCGATGGCCAGGGTTCCGACCGATGTGCCGCGAGCATCGGACGTCGCCGGATACGGCCCGCCGTGAACCATCGAATCGCACACTTCAACCCCGGTCGGGTAGCCATTGAGCAGGATCCGCCCGACCTTCTGTTCCAGCAACAGCGTCAGTTCCGGGAACAGCGCGAAGTCTGTCGGCTCGCCGATGATCGTCGCCGTGAGCTGCCCGTGCAGGCCATGCAGCGCAGCGCTCAACTGCGCCTGATCGGCCACTTCGACGATCACCGTGGTCGGGCCGAACACTTCTTCCTGAAGCACTTCATCGCCATCGATCAACAGGCTGACATCGGCCTTGAACAACTGCGGCTGCGCCTGATTGCCCTGCTGTGGATTGCCGGCCAGATGCTTGATGCCTGGGCGTGCCAACAACTTTTCCAGACCCTTGCCGTAGCTGCCGAGAGTCCCGGCATTGAGCATGGTTTGCGCCGGTTGATCACCGATCAGCGCCGCGACTTGCTCAACAAACGCGGTGAACTGTGGCGAGCGAATCCCGATCACCAGACCCGGGTTGGTACAGAACTGACCGCAGCCCTGCACCACCGAGGCGGTCAGATCGCGGGCGACGGTTTCCGAACGCACGGCCAGGGCCTGGGGCAACACGATCACTGGATTGATGCTCGACATCTCGGCGAACACAGGAATCGGCTGCGCACGCGCGGCGGCCATGTCACACAGCGCCCGTCCGCCCTTCAGCGAACCCGTAAAACCGACGCCTTGAATGGCAGGATGCTTGACCAGCCATTCGCCCACTCCGCCACCATAAATCATGTTGAACACACCGCCCGGCATCGCGGTTTTCTCTGCTGCACGAATTACCGCATCGGCCACGAGTTCGGCTGTGGCCATATGGCCGCTGTGAGCTTTGAACACCACCGGACAACCGGCAGCCAGCGCCGAGGCTGTGTCGCCACCGGCGGTGGAAAATGCCAATGGAAAGTTGCTCGCGCCGAACACCGCCACCGGGCCGAGACCAATGCGGTATTGGCGCAGATCAGGACGCGGCAACGGTTGACGATCCGGCAGCGGCAGGTCGATGCGCGCACCATAGAAGTCACCGCGCCGAAGGACTTTGGCGAACAGCCGCATCTGGCCGCTGGTGCGACCGCGCTCCCCCTGAATCCGTCCGGCAGGCAGCGCGGTTTCACGGCAGACCACCGCGACGAAATCATCACCGAGCGCATCCAGCTCATCGGCGATGGCATCAAGAAATTGTGCGCGTCGTTCGGCGCTCAAACTGCGATACGTCGGGTAGGCAGAGGCGGCAGCTTTGGCGGCGGCGTCCACCTCCTCCTGCGTCGCCTGAATGAAATCGTGGGGCAATGCCTCGCCCGTCGTGGCGTCGATGCTGTGCAGTTTGACGCTACCGGCGGCGCTGCGACGCCCGCCGATGTAGTTGTGACCGAGAATCTGAGTCATGGGATCTCCTTAAAGGGTGCCGATGCTGTCCGGTTCGAATGCCGCTGCGACCGGGGCGATGCCGTTGACCAGCGGCGCGCCAAATTCGGCCTGGCTGATCTCGAACACGTCGCCGGGTCGAGTGCGAATGCCATCGGCGAACGACAGGGTCGCGGTGCCGAAGAAGTGAATGTGTACGTCACCGGGACGCAGGAACTGGCTGTACTTGAAGTGGTGGTATTCGAGGTTCGCCAGGCTGTGGCACATGTTGGCCTCGCCGCTGAGGAACTCGTTTTGCCACAGCACTTCGTCGTCGCGCAGGATGCGGCTGGTACCGGCCAGGTGTTGCGGCAACTCGCCTACGCGCAGTTCCGGGCCGTAGCTGCAACTGCGCAGTTTGGAGTGGGCCAGGTACAGGTAATTCTTGCGTTCCATGACGTGATCGGAGAACTCGTTGCCCACCGCGAAACCGAGGCGATACGGCTTGCCGTCGTGGCCGATGATGTAGAGGCCGGCCATCTCCGGCTCCTCGCCGGCGTCTTCGGCAAACGGCGGCAGCGGGAACGGCTGACCGGGACGCACGACAATGCTGCCATCGCCCTTGTAGAACCATTCCGGTTGCACCCCGGCCTGTCCCGCCGCCGGTTTTCCACCCTCCACGCCCCACTTGAAGATGCGCATGGTGTCGGTCATCGCTGCTTCGTCGCCGGCCTGCTGGTGCATCTTGTCCCGGGCCGATGCGCTGCCCAGGTGCGTGAGGCCGGTGCCGCTGACCAGCAGGTGCGCCGGGTCCGGATGGTCCAGCGGCGGCAGGATGCGCAGGTCTTTGAGCAACTGCGCGTAATCGTGACTGATACCGAGGCCGAGGGATTGCACTTGTTGCGCCAACGTACTGCCGGCCTCGATTGCCGCCAGTGCCAGATCACGTACGGTGTGAGCATCCTGCACTTCACGCACCAGACCGCCCTCGACCACCCCGACACGGCGCTCGCCGCTACTTAATTCGAATTGAACCAGATGCATGATGTTCTCCTGTTGAAACAAATCCCGGATCGAAATCAGGTGCGTGTCGCACCGCGTGCGCTCGCTGCAAATTGCTCGACTGGCAGCACATGCTTGCGCTCCAGCAAGCGATAGACGACGCCCGTCAGAACCAGCCCGAACACCATCACCCCGGACAGGAAGTACAGGCCCGAAGCGAGGTTGCCGGTGTATTCCTTCAAGGCGCCGATCACGAACGGCCCGATGTAGCCGCCGAGGTTGCCCACCGAGTTGATCAAGGCAATGCCCGCCGCCGCGCTGGCGCCGGCAAAGAAACGTCCCGGCAAGGTCCAGAACACCGCCGTGCAGGAAAACAGCGCAAACGCCACCAGACACAATGCCGCCAGTTGCGCCACCGGCAACGACAGCCAGGCACTGAGAAACAGGCCGATGGCGCCCAGCACATAGAGCACCGCCAGATGACCGTAGCGATCATTCATGCGGTCGGAACTGCGCGGCACGATCAGCAACCCGATGATCCCGAAGATGTAGGGCACCGATGACACGAAACCGGTCACCAGATCGCTGCCGCCGAACTGTTTGATCAGGGTCGGCAGCCACAGGCCAAGTCCATAGATGCTCAGGGTCACCGGCAGATAGAACAGCGCCAGCAGCAACACCCGTTTGTCTTTCAGCGCATGCAACGGATTGCCGTGGCGGGTCTGGCCGTATTCCTGCAGATCCTTTTTCAGTTCGCCGGTCAGCCAGTCTTTCTCGGCCTGATCCATCCATGTCACTTGCTGCGGGCCGTCCGGCAGCCAGCGCAATACCGGCCAGGTCAGCAGAATCGCAGGAGTACCGATGACGATGAACAGCCACTGCCAGCCGTGCAGACCAAGAATGCCGTCCATGCCTAGCAGGCCACCGGACACGGGGCCGGTGATCATCATTGCGATGGGTTGGGAAAGAATGAACAGCCCGAGGATCTTGCCGCGATGGCGCACCGGAAACCATTGGGTGATGTAGTACAGAACGCCGGGAAAGAATCCCGCCTCCGCCGCGCCGAGCAGAAAGCGCATCACGTAAAAACTGTGCGGGCCCTGGACGAAGGCCATGCCGATGGTGATCGCGCCCCAGGTGATCATGATCCGCGCGAACCAGCGCCGCGCACCGAAGCGTTCGAGCATCAGGTTGCTGGGGATCTCCAGCAGAAAATAGCCAATGAAAAACAGCCCGGCACCGAGGCCGTAAGCAGCATCGCCGATGCCAATGTCGGCGCCCATGTGCAGCTTGGCGAAGCCGACGGCGGAGCGATCCACATAGGCGATCAGGTACAGCAGGATCAGAAAGGGAATCAGTTTCAGCGTGATGCGCCGGACAAGCCGCAGTTCCTGGCTCATGGGATCGGTCTCCGATTGTTGTTTTTATGGAACCTCGGGGGACGCCTCTCGCGGAAAACCGCCAGGGCCATCCCTCCGTCGAAAAGAACTATATAGTAATACTAATTAACCAACAACACTTCCAAAACGTCGATTTTGCGCTTATGTTTAGCCGAGGCTCGCAAACAATAGTCTTACAATAAGAGAATCGATCATGTCTGATAAGAAACCCACCCTGCGCTCCGCCCAATGGTTTGGCACGGCCGACAAGAACGGCTTCATGTACCGCAGCTGGATGAAGAATCAGGGCATCGCCGACCATCAGTTCCATGGCAAGCCGATCATCGGCATCTGCAACACCTGGTCGGAACTGACGCCGTGCAACGCGCATTTCCGCCAGATCGCGGAGCACGTCAAACGCGGTGTGATCGAGGCTGGTGGTTTTCCGGTGGAATTCCCGGTGTTCTCCAACGGCGAATCGAACCTGCGCCCGACCGCCATGCTCACCCGCAATCTGGCGAGCATGGACGTCGAGGAAGCGATTCGCGGCAACCCGATTGACGGCGTGGTGCTGTTGACCGGTTGCGACAAGACCACCCCGGCCCTGCTGATGGGCGCGGCCAGTTGCGACGTGCCGGCCATCGTCGTCACCGGCGGGCCGATGCTCAATGGCAAGCACAAGGGCAAGGACATCGGCTCCGGCACCGTGGTCTGGCAGCTCAGCGAGCAGGTCAAGGCCGGCACTATCACCATCGACGACTTCCTGGCGGCCGAGGGCGGCATGTCCCGCTCGGCCGGCACCTGCAACACCATGGGCACCGCGTCGACCATGGCCTGCATGGCCGAAGCGCTGGGCACATCCCTGCCCCACAACGCGGCGATTCCGGCAGTGGATGCGCGGCGATATGTGCTGGCGCACATGTCCGGCATGCGTGCGGTCGAGATGGTACGTGAAGACCTTAAACTGTCGAAGATCCTGACCAAGGAAGCCTTCGAGAATGCGATCCGGGTCAACGCGGCGATTGGCGGTTCGACCAACGCGGTGATCCATCTCAAAGCCATCGCCGGGCGCATCGGTGTCGAACTGGATCTGGACGACTGGACCCGTATCGGTCGCGGCATGCCGACCATCGTCGACCTGCAACCGTCCGGGCGTTTCCTGATGGAAGAGTTCTATTACGCGGGCGGCTTGCCTGCGGTGCTGCGTCGACTCGGCGAAGCCAATCTGATCCCCAATCCGAACGCATTGACCGTCAATGGCAAATCCATCGGCGAGAACACCAAGGACGCACCGATCTACGGTGAAGACGAAGTGATCCGCACCCTCGACAACCCGATCCGCGCTGACGGTGGCATCTGTGTATTGCGCGGCAACCTGGCGCCGCTGGGCGCGGTGCTCAAACCCTCAGCCGCCACGCCGGAACTGATGCAGCACCGTGGCCGAGCCGTGGTGTTCGAGAACTTCGACCTGTACAAGGCGCGCATCAACGACCCGGAACTGGACGTCGATGCCAACTCGATTCTGGTGATGAAGAACTGCGGGCCGAAGGGTTATCCGGGCATGGCCGAAGTCGGCAACATGGGTTTGCCGGCCAAACTGCTGGCCCAGGGCGTGACCGACATGGTGCGCATTTCCGATGCGCGCATGAGCGGCACGGCGTACGGCACCGTTGTGTTGCACGTCGCCCCGGAAGCGGCGGCCGGCGGGCCTTTGGCGGTGGTCAAGGAAGGCGACTGGATCGAACTGGACTGCGCCAGCGGGCGTCTGCACCTGGATATTCCGGACGCCGAACTGGCGGCACGCATGGCGGATCTGCAACCGCCGCAGCAGTTGTTGGCGGGTGGGTATCGTCAGTTGTATGTCGACCATGTGCTGCAGGCGGATCAAGGTTGCGACTTTGATTTCCTTGTCGGCTGTCGAGGTGCTGAGGTCCCTCGCCACTCGCACTGACACCACCATGCCTCCTGTGGGAGCGGGCTTGCTCGCGAAAGTGGAGTGTCAGCAACCTGTGTTTGTCTGACACGCTGCTTTCGCGAGCAAGCCCGCTCCCACATTTGCTCTGTATCTGCCTCAAGATTGTGTGGTGCCTGCTATGATGCGCGGCATCTCCATCGCTCAGGATCGCGCCGCGCCCCATGGATTACCGCAAACCTTCAGACCGCAAAAGCATGCACTCGCGCATCGTTCAGGAACTGGGCATGCAGATTGTTTCCGGACGCTTTTTGCCCTGTGACAAACTGCCCGCCGAAGCCTTGCTCTGCGAGGAGTACGCGGTCAGTCGGCCGGTGTTGCGCGAAGCCACACGGGTGTTGGTGGCCAAGGGGCTGGTGTACTCCAAGCCCCGGGTCGGCACCGTGGTCAAACCGCGCCGCGAATGGCACATGCTCGATCCGGACGTGCTGCACTGGTTGATGCAAAGCAGCCCGCAGAATGAATTCTTCAATGTGCTGACCAGCGTGCGCAGCATCATCGAACCGGCCGCCGCCGCCCTCGCCGCCCAACACGCCACGGATGCCGACATTGCAGCCATCGGCGAAGCCTACCAACGCATGGAAGCCGCACCGACGCCGGAGGCCCTGCTGCAACCGGATCTGGACTTCCACAGCCGGATTGCCGACGCGACCCATAACGATTTGCTGGCCAACCTGTGCAACATGCTGTCGGTGGCGATTGCCGAGGCGCTGAAACATTCGAATCAGCGGCCGAATCTGCATGAACTGGCGTTGCCTCGGCACAAGGCGATTCTGACGGCGATCGAGAATCGTGATGCGTTGGGGGCTCGGCATGCGACGCTGGTGCAGCTGGATGATGCGCGCAGTGCGCTTAGCGTCGTGCTAGGCACTGAACTTTCCTAAGCCTTGAGACCGCTGGCCCTCACCCTAGCCCTCTCCCGGAGGGAGAGGGAACTGACCGCGATGTCTTGCGTAATACATCGACCTGAAAAACCGAGTCGATTATGGATTCAAAGCTAATCTTTCACGTCGGTGTATCTATCCAATATCCCCCATTCGGTTCCCTCTCCCTACGGGCGGTCCGACGTTTCGGGAGGGCTAGGGTGAGGGCAAGCTTTCGATCTTGCCCCATAAAAAAAGCCGCAACCCTTCAAGGTTGCGGCTTTTTCGTTTCAGCCAAATGGATCAGTGAGCAAACAAGGAATTGCCCTTCTGCCCCGCCAGTTTCTCCGGCTTGATCAGGAACTTGGCCAGTGCCGGCAGCAGCCACAGCGCACCGAACATGTTCCACAGCAGCATGAAGGTCAGCATCAGGCCCATGTCGGCCTGGAACTTGATCGCCGAGAAGATCCAGGTGCACACGCCGATGGCCAGGCACAGACCGGTGAACAGCACCGCTTTACCGGTGGACTTCAGGGTCTGGTAATAGGCTTCCTGCAACGGCAGGCCGGCACGCAGGAAACTTTCCAGACGGCTGTAGATGTAAATGCCGTAGTCGACGCCGATCCCCACGCCCAGCGCCACCACCGGCAGGGTCGCCACCTTGACGCCGATGCCCATGAACGCCATCAGCGCGTTGCCCAGCACCGACGTCAGTACCAGCGGCAGCACGATGCACAGGGTCGCCGCCCAGGAACGGAAGGTGATCATGCACATCACCGCCACGCAGATGTACACCAGAATCAGGATGGTCAGCTCAGCCTGTTTGATGACTTCGTTGGTGGCCGCTTCGATCCCGGCGTTACCGGCCGCGAGGATGAACTCCAGACCGTCCTTGTTGTTGTCCTTGGCAAACTCCTGCACGGCTTTCACCGCACGATCCAGGGTTTCAGCCTTGTGATCGTTGAGGAACACCAGCACCGGCGCCAGCGAGCAGCTGTTGTTGTACAGACCATCGGCACGGGCGATGGAGTTGTTCAGCACGTCCGGGTTGCGCGACAGGGTTTCCCATTTGAGGTTGCCCTCGTTCATGCCCTTGATCATCTGCTTGGACACGGTCACCAGCGAGATCGCCGATTGCACGCCCTCGGTGTTCTGCATCTTCCACATCAGCTCGTCGATCGGCGCCATGGCTTCGTAGCGCGAGCAGCCTTCGGACTTGGTCTTGACCATCACCACCAATACATCGGAACTGGTCGAGTAGTTGTTGATGATGAAGTTGTTGTCCTTGTTGTAGCGCGAATCCGGACGCAGTTCCGGCGCGCCCTGGTCGAGGTCGCCGATCTTCAGGTTCTGGCTGTACCAGAGGCCGCCACCGAAGGCGATCAGGGCCAACGCGATGGACACCGGTGCGACTTTCGGGCTGGCGAAATTCGACAGCAGGCGCCAGAACGGGTGCTCGCGGTTTGCATCCTTTTTGCTCTTGGCGATGGCGCGCTTGCTGATGCCGACATAGGAAATCGCCACCGGCAGCAGGATCAGGTTGGTGAACACGATCACCGCCACGCCGATGGACGCGCCGATGGCCAGTTCACGGATTACGCCAATGTCGATGATCAGCAGCGTGATGAAGCCCACGGCATCGGCGAGAATCGCGATCATCCCCGGCAGGAACAGTTGCCGGAACGTGCGCCGCGCCGCGGTCAGAGCGTTGTCTGCCTCGCTCGATTGCAGGGCGATACCGTTGATCTTCTGTACGCCATGGGAAATGCCGATGGCGAAAATCAGGAACGGCACCAGCATCGAATACGGATCGAGGCCGAACCCGAAGAAGTGCATCAACCCCAGTTGCCAGACCACCGCCACCAGCGTGGTGCTCAACACCGCCACGGTGCTGCGCAGGCAGTTGGTGAACCACAACAGCAGGATCAGGGTGATGACGAAGGCGATGCCGAAGAACATCACCACCATCACCAGGCCGTCGATCAGGTCACCGACCTTCTTGGCGAAACCAACGATGTGGATCTTGACGTTGGGGTTCTGCGCTTCGAACTTGTTGCGGATCTTGTCTTCCAGTTCATGGGAGAACTGGCGGTAGTCCAGCGCCAGCAGCTTGCCCTGGTCCTGCGGGTCCGGGTAGGACTCCAGCAGCGGGATGTCGACGATGCTCGATTTGAAGTCGTTGGCCACCAGACGCCCGACCTGACCCGACTTGAGCACGTTGTTGCGCAGCATGTCGAGGCTGTCCTGGGAGCCGTCGTAGCTCTGCGGGATCACTTCACCGCCGGCAAAGCCTTCCTCGGTCACTTCGGTCCAGCGCACGCTCGGGCTCCACAGCGACTTCAGGCCGGAACGGTCGACGCCGGAGATGTAGAACACCTCGTCGTTGATCTGGCGCAGGGTCTCCATGTACTCCCTGGAGAAGATGTCACCGTCCCTGGCCTCCACCGATATGCGCACGGTGTTGCCCAGGTTCGTCAGATCGTTGCGGTGCTCCATCATCTTCTCGATGAACGGATGCTTGAGCGGGATCATTTTTTCGAAGCTGGTAGACGGCCGGATCAGCGTGGCCTGCCAGAACAGGAAAATGCTGACCAGCAGGCAGATCACGATCACTGCCGGGCGGTTATTGAAGATCAGGCGTTCGAGGAACGTCGCCTTGTCCTGATGATGAGTGCTCAAGGAAGTCATAGCCCCGCCTTCTTATTATTGATTCGGCTCATTTGCCCAGCTCGGCGCCGTTCGGCGAAGTGACCCGAACGCCACCCTGCCCGCTCAGGATCAGATTGCCGTTGCCGGCGGCGGTGACCGACGACAGCGAGATACGATCCGGGCGGTTGAACACGCTGAAGGTTTCACCGTTGTCGCTGCTGCTGATCACCGTGCCGCCGTTGCCGACGATGACGATGGAGCCGTCGTCGAGCCGCGTGGCGCCGGACAGGCCGAACTCCAGCGCACCACGCGCAGCCTTGAGTTCGACCTGCTGCCAGGTGCTGCCGAAATCAGTGGAGCGGTAGAGGTTGCCACGCAACCCGTAGGCCAGCAGCGTGGAAGGCTGGGCCGTGCCGATCACACCGAACAGCGAGCCTTGATACGGGCCTTCGATTTTTTCCCAGGTCTGGCCCCAATCGGCGGAGCGGAACATCGCGCCCTGCTCGCCCACGATGAACAGCCCGGCGTCCTTGACGGCGGCGATGGCATTGAGGTGGAACTGATCCTGGTTGTCGAGGCGATCGCTGACGTCTTGCCAGTGCTTCCCACCGTCGGTGGTTTCCAGCAAGGCACCGTAGGCCCCCACGGCCAGGCCGTTGTTGACGTCCTTGAACCAGAGGTCGAGCAGCGGCGATTCGCGCTTGAGGTCTTCGAACTGTTTGGTCCAGGTCTGGCCGCCGTCTTCACTGGCGAGGATCTGCGCGTCATGGCCGACGGCCCAGCCGTGCTTGTCATCGACGAAATACACGGCCGTCAGCAACTGACGACTCGGCACCTTGGCCTGGGTCCAGGTCTTGCCCTGGTCATCAGAGTAGAGAATGTGCCCGCGATCCCCGACCGCCACCAATCGGGCGCCGGCGTGGACGACATCAAGCATCAGGCTTTTCGGGGCCTTGGCCGATTCGATGGCGTAGACCACGTCGGCGGGCGCTTCGGCGGCCAGTACGGGCGCCGACAAGGTGGCAAAGCCCAGCAGAGAGAGTGCTGTGGCCAGCAACGCGGTGTTGCGAAACGCCGGCGGGCGGCAACGACTCATAGACCTTCCCCTATTTATTATTGTTAGGCCATTCGGCCTTCAAGGGCGCCGCAAGTGTGCTCCAGCGACGGTTGGTCAGAAGCATAGTCCTGAAACCCGCAATCCAGAGCCACTTCGGAAGCTGGCTCATCCTATCGGGCATTCGAAACGTCTGACAATCGGCGCAACGTTATCTTTTGTTAACCGAAAGGGATTACAGCAGCGGCTGAATGCACGGGCATTCGTCCGACTGATGGCAGGGATTCTTGCGAAGGGGACTTGCACGATCGGTATTATGGTATACCATCAGACGCACAGACACTCTTTATCCCCCTACGGAGCAGCTCATGAGTTTCGAAATTCGCAAGATCGTCAGCTATGTCGAAGAGACCTTCATTGAAGGCGGCAAGGCTTCCGACACCCCGGTGACCATGGTCGGCCTGGCCGTCGTGATGAAGAACCCTTGGGTCGGCAATGGCTTTGTCGAAGACCTCAAGCCGCAGATCCGCGCCAATTGCTCCGACCTCGGCGCGATGATGGTCGAGCGTCTGGTGGGCATCATCGGCGGCGCCGAGAAGATCGAGGCTTATGGCAAGGCTGCGGTTGTCGGCGCCGATGGCGAGATCGAACACGCGTCGGCGGTGATCCACACCTTGCGCTTCGGCAACCACTATCGCGAAGCGGTCAAGGCCAAGAGCTACCTGAGCTTCACCAACAAGCGTGGCGGTCCGGGGACTTCGATTCAGATCCCGATGATGCACAAGGACGACGAAGGCCTGCGCTCGCACTACATCACCCTGGAAATGCAGATCGAAGATGCCCCCCGCGCCGATGAAATCGTTGTGGTACTAGGTTGCGCCGACGGTGGTCGCCTGCACCCGCGCATCGGCAACCGCTACATCGATCTGGAAGAACTGGCCGCCGAAAAAGCCCAGTAATCACAATAAAAAAAGGCATTGCAGGAGCGCTCCATGATTCGGCTCACCGCTGAACTCACCCCGGCCGGCACCAGTTATCTGGCGACAGGCGTTGGCCAACCCGTGGTGTTGATCCACGGCGTGGGCCTGAACAAAGAAATGTGGGGCGGCCAGATCGTTGGCCTGGCCACGCAATACCGGGTGATCGCCTACGACATGCTCGGCCACGGCGCCAGCCCGCGCCCGGCCAGCGGCACCGCCCTGCTCGGCTATGCCGATCAGTTGCTGGAGCTGCTCGACCACCTGCAATTGCCCCAGGCATCGGTGATCGGTTTTTCCATGGGCGGTCTGGTGGCGCGGGCGTTTGCCCTGCATTACCCGGAGCGCCTGAAAAGCCTGGTGGTGCTCAACAGCGTGTTCAACCGCAGCGAAGAGCAGCGCGCCGGCGTCATCGCCCGCACCGCGCAGGCCGCCGAACACGGACCGGACGCGAATGCCGAAGCGGCGCTGTCGCGTTGGTTCAGCCGTGAATATCAGGCGGCCAACCCCGCGCAGATCGCCGCGATCCGCCAGACCCTGGCCGGCAATGATCCGCAGGGCTACCTGACCACTTACGAACTGTTCGCCACCCAGGACATGTACCGCGCCGACGACCTGGGCAGCATCCAGGCGCCGACGCTGATCGCCACCGGCGAGCTGGACCCCGGATCGACCCCGCAAATGGCCGAGCAACTGGCCGCGCGCATTCCCGGTGCGATGGTTGCCGTGCTGCCCGAGCAACGGCATATGATGCCGGTAGAGTCGCCACGGCTGGTCAACCAGACGCTGCTGGAGTTTCTCGACACCGCACACGCCCGACAAAACCATATAAAGGGGATCGTTGCATGACGCTCGCACGCTTCCAGATGTGCATCGGCGGAGAATGGGTCGACGCCCTCTCCGGCAAGACTTTCGAAAGCCTCAACCCGGCGCTGGCCGAACCCTGGGCCGAACTGCCCGACGCTGACGAGGCCGACGTCGAACGCGCCGTGCAAGCCGCGCAGACCGCCTTCGACAGCCCGGCCTGGCGTGGTTTGACCGCCACCGCACGCGGCAAACTGCTGCGTCGTCTCGGTGACCTGATCGCCGAAAACAAGGAACAACTGGCGCAACTGGAAAGCCGCGACAACGGCAAACTGATCCGCGAAACCCGGGGTCAGGTCGGTTATCTGCCGGAGTTTTTCCACTACACCGCCGGCCTTGCCGACAAGCTCGAAGGCGGCACCCTGCCGCTGGATAAACCCGATCTGTTCGCCTACACCGTGCACGAAGCCATGGGCGTGGTCGCCGCGATCATTCCGTGGAACAGCCCGCTGTACCTGACTGCGATCAAACTGGCGCCGGCGCTTGCAGCGGGCAACACCATCGTGATCAAACCGTCCGAACACGCCTCGGCGACCATTCTGGAGCTGGCGCGGCTGGCCCTCGAAGCCGGCATTCCACCGGGGGTGGTCAACGTGGTCACCGGCTACGGCCCGAGCACCGGTGCCGCCCTCACCCGCCATCCGCTGATCCGCAAGATCGCCTTCACCGGCGGCGCAGCCACGGCCCGGCATGTGGTGCGCAGCAGCGCCGAGAACTTCGCCAAGTTGTCGCTGGAGCTGGGCGGCAAGTCTCCGAACATCATCTTCGCCGACGCCGATCTCGACAGTGCGATCAACGGCGCCATCGCCGGGATCTACGCGGCGTCCGGCCAGAGCTGCGTATCCGGTTCGCGACTGCTGGTGCAGGATGAAATCTACGACGAATTCGTCAGCCGACTGGTGGAGCGCGCCCAGCGCATCCGCATCGGCAACCCGCAGGACGACAGCAGCGAAATGGGCCCGATGGCCACCGCGCAGCAGCTGGCAGTGGTTGAAGGTCTGGTGGCTGATGCCATCGCTGAAGGTGCGCGCCTGCGCCTGGGTGGCAAGCGGCCGAGCGGCGTGGGTGACGGCTGGTTCTACGAGCCGACGTTGTTCGAATGCGACCGCAACTCGATGAAGATCATGCAGGAAGAAGTCTTTGGTCCGGTCGCCTCGGTGATCCGCTTCAAGGACGAAGCCGAAGCGCTGGCGATTGCCAACGACTCGCAGTTCGGCCTCGCCGCTGGCATCTGGACCCGCGACCTGGGCCGCGCCCATCGTCTGGCCCGGGACGTGCGTTCGGGGATCATCTGGGTCAACACCTACCGCGCAGTGTCGGCGATGGCACCGATCGGCGGCTTCAAGAACAGTGGCTATGGACGCGAAAGCGGCATCGATTCGGTGCTGGCCTACACCGAACTGAAAACGGTGTGGATCAACCTCTCTCAGGCACCGATGCCTGATCCGTTTGTGATGCGTTAGGAGTCCCGTGACATGATCGAACCCGGCATTTACAAAGACGTCATGAGCTCGTTTCCGTCCGGGGTCACGGTGGTCACCACCCTCGACCCGGATGGCGGCATTGTCGGGATCACCGCCAGCGCCTTCAGTGCGCTGTCGATTGATCCGGCGCTTGTGCTGTTCTGCCCCAACTACGCCTCCGACACCTACCCGGTGCTGCGCGACAGCAAGCGTTTCGCGATCCATTTGCTGTCCGCCGACCAGACCGCCGAGGCCTACGCCTTTGCCGGCAAGGGCAAGGACAAGGCCAACGGCATCGAGTGGCATTTGAGCGAACTGGGTAACCCGATCCTCGCCAAGGCCACGGCGATCATCGAGTGCGAGCTATGGCGCGAATACGACGGCGGCGATCACGCGATCATCGTCGGCGCGGTGAAGAACCTGATCCTGCCGGCGCAACCGGTGACGCCGATGATTTATCACAAGGGCAAGCTCGGCGCGTTGCCGACACTGGCCTGACGAATTCACACAACGCCTCTGTGGGAGCCAGCCTGCTGGCGATTGCGGTTGTTGATTCAACATCAGTGTTGACTGAACTGGTGCTATCGCTAGCAGGCTAGCTCCCACAAGGGGATTTGTGGTGTGAGGGGAAATGATGAATAACGAGAAGTATGAAAAGGGTTTAAAGATCCGCACCCAGGTGCTGGGCGAAGCCTATGTGCAGCGCTCGATCGAGAACGCCGACGACTTCACCCGCCCGTTGCAGGAAATGGTCACCGAATACTGCTGGGGCCACGTCTGGGGACGTGACGGCCTGTCGCTCAAGGAACGCAGCGTGATCAACCTGGCGATGATCTCCGCGCTGAACCGCCCGCACGAACTCAAGCTGCATGTGCGCGGTGCCTTGCGTAACGGCCTGAGTCGTGAGCAAATACGCGAAATTCTGCTTCAGGTCGGTATTTATTGCGGCGTCCCGGCAGCCGTGGACAGTTTCCGGCTCGCCCGTGAAGCCTTCGCCGAAGCCGACGCCGAGGCCTCCAGTTAACCCCTCGGCTGTTTGAATGCCCGTCTGGCATGGACAGCCAACTTAAAGAGCGGACCCCATGAAACGCCTGCCACTCGACGACAGCTTCAAGGTCAATCGCAACCCCGTCACCCTGCGCGAAATCGTGCTGGATAAACTGCGAAGCGCCATCATGAACTTCCAGCTGCTGCCGGGCGATCGCCTGGTGGAGCGCGATCTGTGCGATCGCCTGGGCGTGAGCCGTACGTCGGTGCGTGAAGCCTTGCGTCACCTGGAATCCGAAGGCCTGGTGGAATTCGCCGATGCCAAGGGCCCCCGTGTCGCCATCATCACCCTCGCCGATGCGGTCGACATCTATGAACTGCGCTGCGTACTCGAAGGCCTGATCGTCCAGCTGTTCACCCTGCGCGCCAAGGCCAAGGACATCAAGGCTCTGGAAAAAGCCCTCGACGAGAACCGCAAGGCGCTCAAGGACGGCGAGCTGCAACAGGTGATCGACTCGGTGCAGGGCTTCTACGACGTGCTGCTGGAAGGCTCGGGCAACCATGTCGCGGCCACTCAACTGCGTCAGTTGCAGGCGCGTATCAGCTACCTGCGGGCGACATCGGTGTCCCAGGAAAACCGTCGCGGCGCGAGCAACCAGGAAATGGAAAAAATGGTCGAGGCGATCAAGAGCGGCGATCCGCTGGCGGCGCATCAGGCATGTGTCGATCACGTGCGCGCTGCGGCTGCCGTCGCTCTCGATTACCTCAAGCGCAAACAGGAAGAGACCGGCGACACACCGCCAATCACCCTGCCCATCGCGCTGAAAGAACCGCGCATAGGTCACTGACATGTTCAGCCCGAGCTTTTGCCCGAAATGCGGTGGCGCCGACCTCGGTCAGCAAGTGCCGCCGGGCGATACGCACGAGCGCCTGATGTGCCGCGGCTGCGGCTACATCCACTACGTAAACCCTAAAATCATCGCCGGCTGCATCATCGAGCAGGACGGCAAATACCTCTTGTGCCAACGGGCGATTCCCCCGCGCCCCGGCACCTGGACCCTGCCCGCCGGTTTTATGGAAAGCGGCGAAACCACCGAACAGGCGGCCCTGCGCGAAGTCTGGGAAGAAAGCGGCGTACGCGCGGAAATCATCTCGCCTTATTCGATCTTCAGCGTGCCGAAGATCAGCGAGGTCTACATCATCTTCCGCGCCCTCGCGCTGGAGATCACCGGCCAGTACGGCCCGGAAACCCTCGCCTGCAAATTCTTCGCCCCCGAAGACATTCCGTGGGAGCAGATCTACTACCCGGCGATCCGGCAGATCCTCGAACGCTACATCGAGGAACGCCAGGCCGGGGTGTATGGCATGTACATGGGCAATGACGACAGCGGCAAGATTCATTTCATGCGCTGAAGACCCCATGCCCACTTGTGGGAGCGAGCCTGCTCGCGAAAGCGGTCGTTCATTCAACATTTGCATCGACTGATACGACGCCTTCGCGAGCAGGCTCGCTCCCACAGGGGTGTGGTGGTGTCCCTCTTAAAGTGGCGGCACGCCCTCAACAATAATGATCTCCGCCCTCGCCCACTCCTCGCGATAGCTCTTCGCTTCCTGATACGCCGCCGAGCGGTAGCACGCCACCGCCTGCTCGTAGCTGTCGAATTCAATCACCACGCTGCGCTGTGGCGTCGCCCGTCCTTCCATCGCTTCGCTGCGCCCTCCTCTGGCCAAGAACTTCGCGCCGAACTCGGCGAACGCTTTCGGTGCGCGTTGGGTGTATTGGCTGTAGTGATCGGGATCGGTGATGTCCACGTGAGCAATCCAGTACGCCTTCATAGTGACCTCTCGGTTGATTTTGTATTATGGTATACCACGAATTCATCCCTATCGAGAGTCCAGCATGGCCTTCAACAGCATCGAAGAAATCATCGAAGATTATCGCCTCGGCAAAATGGTGTTGCTGGTCGATGACGAAGACCGGGAAAACGAAGGTGACCTGCTGCTGGCCGCCGACCGTTGCACGCCCGAGGCGATCAGTTTCATGGCCCGTGAGGCTCGGGGGCTGATTTGTCTGACGTTGACTGACGATCATTGCCAGCGCCTGGGGCTTGAGCAGATGGTGCCGAGCAATGGCAGCGTGTTCAGCACCGCATTCACGGTTTCCATCGAAGCGGCGGTCGGTGTGACTACCGGCATTTCTGCTGCCGACCGCGCTTGTACGGTGGCCGCTGCGGTGGCGCCAAATGCTCGCGCAGAAGATCTGGTGCAGCCCGGTCACATCTTCCCGCTGCGCGCCAAGGAAGGTGGGGTGCTGACCCGCGCCGGTCACACCGAGGCTGGTTGCGACCTGGCTCGGCTGGCGGGTTTCACGCCCGCTTCGGTGATCGTCGAAATAATGAACGACGACGGCACCATGGCCCGCCGCCCGGATCTGGAACTCTTCGCGCGCAAGCACGGGATCAAGATCGGCACCATCGCCGACCTGATTCACTATCGCCTGAGCACCGAACACACCATCGAACGCATCGGCGAGCGGGAACTGCCGACGGTGCATGGCACGTTCCGTCTGATCACTTTCGAAGACCGTATCGAGGGCGGCGTGCACATGGCGATGGTCATGGGCGAACTGCGCCGTGAGGAACCGACGCTGGTGCGCGTGCATGTGATCGATCCCCTGCGGGATCTGGTCGGTGCCGAGTACAGCGGGCCGACGAACTGGACGTTGTGGGCAGCGCTGCAGCGGGTCGCGGCCGAAGGGCATGGCGTGGTGGTGGTGCTGGCCAATCATGAATCTTCCCAGGCGCTGCTGGAGCGCATTCCGCAGCTGACTCAGCCGCCGCGTCAGTTCAGTCGCTCGCAATCTCGGATCTATTCGGAGGTGGGGACTGGGGCGCAGATTCTGCAGAACCTTGGGGTGGGCAAGTTGCGCCACCTGGGCCCGCCGCTGAAGTATGCCGGTTTGACCGGCTACGATCTGGAAGTGGTCGAGAGCATTTCCTTCACCGAATAACCCCGTTTGCCAGATAGCCGGTACGGCAAAGTGCTTGCACAAAGTTTGGAATACCATAATATGATATTCCATAGACCGGACGACCTGAAAAACCGTCCAGCTACTGCTCCCGACAGGCGGGCAACAACGCAAGCCCGCTCAAAAACACAACAATGAGGGCGTAAAAATGGTGTTGAACAAAGCTGCAACCGCGATCTTTCTTGCGGGACTGCTGAGCGTGACCGGTCAGGCCGCGATGGCCGCCGAGAGTGTGAACTTTGTCAGCTGGGGCGGTAGCACCCAGGATGCGCAGAAACAGGCCTGGGCCGATCCGTTCAGCAAGGCCAGCGGCATCACCGTCGTGCAGGACGGCCCGACCGACTACGGCAAACTCAAGGCCATGGTCGAGAGCGGCAACGTGCAGTGGGACGTGGTCGACGTCGAAGCCGACTTCGCCCTGCGCGCCGCCGCCGAAGGCCTGCTCGAACCCCTCGACTTCAAACAGATCCAGCGCGACAAGATCGACCCGCGTTTTGTCAGCGACTACGGCGTCGGCTCGTTCTTCTTCTCCTTCGTCCTCGGCTACAACGAGGGCAAGCTCGGCGCCAACAAGCCGCAGGACTGGAGCGCGCTGTTCGACACCAAGACCTTCCCCGGCAAACGCGCCCTGTACAAATGGCCGAGCCCCGGCGTGCTTGAACTGGCCCTGCTCGCCGACGGCGTGCCAGCCGACAAGCTCTACCCGCTGGACCTGGATCGCGCCTTCAAGAAACTCGACACCATCAAGAAAGACATCGTCTGGTGGGGCGGCGGTGCGCAGTCGCAGCAACTGCTGGCCTCCGGTGAGGCGAGCATGGGCCAGTTCTGGAACGGCCGGATTCATGCCCTGCAGGAAGACGGCGCGCCGGTCGGCGTGAGCTGGAAACAGAACCTGGTGATGGCCGACATTCTGGTCGTGCCAAAGGGCGCGAAAAACAGGGACGCGGCGATGAAGTTCCTGGCCAGCGCCAGCAGTGCCAAAGGCCAGGCCGACTTCTCCAACCTGACCGCCTACGCCCCGGTCAACGTCGACAGCGTGGCGCGTCTGGACTCGACGCTGGCCCCGAACCTGCCGACTGCCTACGCTAAGGATCAGATCACTCTTGATTTCGCGTACTGGGCCAAAAACGGCCAGGCCATCGCGACACGGTGGAACGAATGGCTGGTCAAATGAAAATGGCGGCCACCGCGTCCCGTCCCTCCACCGCCACCGGGAGCGCCGCCAGTGCTGCCGGGTCGGCCGCCGGAAAAAAGGCGAGTGCCATGGCGCCAGCCCCGTCCTTCAAGCAACGCTGGCGCGGCGCCGGCAATCTCGCGCCGGCGCTGTTGTTCCTTGGCCTGTTCTTTCTCGCGCCGCTGATTGGCTTGTTGCTGCGCGGCGTGCTGGAACCGGTGCCGGGCCTTGGCAACTATGAACAACTGTTCGCCAACTCGGCGTATGCACGGGTGCTGTTCAACACCTTTTCGGTGGCGGGACTGGTGACGGTGTTCAGCCTGCTGCTGGGCTTTCCCCTGGCCTGGGCAATCACCCTGGTGCCGCGGGGCTGGGGCCGCTGGATCCTCAACATCGTGCTGCTGTCGATGTGGACCAGCCTCCTCGCCCGCACCTATTCCTGGCTGGTGCTGTTGCAGGCTTCGGGCGTGATCAATAAAGCCTTGATGGCCATGGGCATCATCGATCAGCCGCTGGAAATGGTGCACAACCTGACCGGCGTGGTGATCGGCATGAGCTACATCATGATCCCGTTCATCGTACTGCCGTTGCAGGCGACCATGCAGGCCATCGACCCGATGATCCTGCAGGCCGGTTCGATCTGTGGCGCGAGTCCCTGGACCAATTTCTTCCGGGTGTTCCTGCCGCTGTGCCGGCCGGGTCTGGCGTCCGGCGGGTTGATGGTGTTCGTGATGTCGCTCGGTTACTACGTCACCCCGGCGCTGCTGGGCGGGGCGCAGAACATGATGCTGCCGGAATTCATCATTCAGCAGGTGCAGTCGTTCCTCAACTGGGGCCTGGCCAGCGCCGGCGCCGCGTTGCTGATCGTCATCACCCTGGTGCTGTTCTACTTCTACCTGAAGCTCCAGCCGGAATCCCCGGTTGGCGCCAGTAATGCGAGGTAACCCGACATGCTCCTGACGCCCAATGCCATGAGCCGCCGGATGCGCTTCGGCCTGTATTTCACCACCGGGCTGATCGGCCTGTTCCTGCTGTTGCCGATCGTGTTCATCGTCCTGCTGTCGTTCGGTTCGTCCCAGTGGCTGGTATTCCCGCCGCCGGGCTGGACGCTGAAATGGTACGGCCAGTTTTTCTCCAACGCCGACTGGATGAACGCAGCAGCGGCCAGCCTCAAGGTCGCGGTGCTGACCACGATCTGCGCCGTGGCCCTCGGTTTGCCGACTGCCTTTGCGCTGGTGCGCGGACGCTTCCCCGGCCGGGAAATGCTCTACGGCCTGTTCACCCTGCCGATGATCGTGCCACTGGTGATCATCGCGGTGGCGGTGTACGCGCTGTTCCTCAAGCTCGGCTACACCGGGACGATGTTCGCCTTCGTCGTCAGCCATGTGATCGTCGCGCTGCCGTTCACCATCATCTCGATCATCAACTCACTGAAGCTGTTCGATCAGTCGATTGAAGACGCGGCGGTGATCTGCGGTGCGTCACGCCTGCAAGCGGTGTTCAAGGTGACCTTCCCGGCGATCCGTCCGGGCATGGTGGCCGGCGCCCTCTTCGCCTTCCTGGTTTCATGGGACGAAGTGGTGCTCAGCGTGATGATGGCCAGCCCGACCCTGCAAACCCTTCCCGTGAAAATGTGGACCACCCTGCGCCAGGACCTGACGCCCGTGATCGCCGTCGCCTCGACGCTGCTGATCGGCCTGTCGGTATTGGTCATGGTGATCGCCGCCGCCCTGCGCCGGCGCAACGAAATCAGCGCTTGAGCGCCCAGGAGTACGACATGAGTGCCGTGATCAAAGACGCATCCCAGCAGAACGACAAACCCCTGGTCAGCCTGCGCAACCTGAACAAGCACTACGGCGACTTCGCGGCCGTGGACAACATCTCGCTGGACATCAAGGACGGTGAATTCCTGACCTTCCTCGGCTCCAGCGGCTCGGGCAAAAGCACCACGCTGTCGATGCTCGCCGGGTTCGAAACCCCGAGCAGTGGCGAGATCCTGGTCAACGGCCAGTCGCTGGTCAACGTACCGCCGCACAAGCGCGACATCGGCATGGTGTTCCAGCGTTACTCGCTGTTCCCGCATCTGTCGGTGCGCGACAACATCGCCTTCCCGCTGGCGATTCGCAAACTCGCGGCCGCCGAACGTGACAAGCGCGTCGATGCGATGCTGAAACTGGTGCAACTGGAGCAATTCGCCCATCGCCGCCCTTCGCAATTGTCCGGCGGCCAGCAACAACGGGTCGCCATCGCTCGCGCTCTGGTTTACGAGCCACGCATTCTGCTGATGGACGAACCGCTCGGCGCACTGGACAAGAAACTGCGTGAAGACTTGCAGGATGAATTGCGCCAGCTGCACCGTCGCCTCGGCATCACCATCGTCTACGTGACCCACGATCAGGAAGAAGCCATGCGCCTGTCCCAGCGCATCGCGATTTTCAGCCACGGCAAGATTGTCGGGCTCGGCAGCGGTTATGACCTGTACCAGAATCCGCCGAATGCGTTTGTGGCGTCGTTCCTTGGCAACTCGAACTTCCTCAAGCTCAAGGCACAGGGCAACGCGGCGGCGAGTTTTGAGGGGCAGTCATTGTCGATCCGCCTGACGGCAGGATTGCAGACCGGTCAGGACGTGCTGCTGATGGTGCGCCCGGAAAAGGCGTTGGCATTGAGTGTGCAGCAGGCGAATGACGAGCCGTTGGCAGCGGGCTGGAACGAGGTTTCGGCGAAGGTGGTCGAGGTGCTGTTTCTGGGGGAGAGCCAGACTTGCAGTGTGGTCACGTCGGGTGGCACGTCCATGACCGTGAAAGCATTGTCGGCGGCGGGGATGCCGTTGAAGGCCGGGGATCCCGTGCAAGTGCGTTGGGCGACGGCGGATGCTTGCGTCTATACCGAGTGGGCTGAGAGTGATTTGAACAAAGCGGCGGGGGCTCATTAACACCGAGTCGCCTGCCCGCCCTCACCCCAGCCCTCTCCCGGAGGGAGGGAGCCGACCGAGTTGTCTTGCGCTGTACATCGACCTGAAAAACCGAGTCGATTATGGCTTCAACGCAGTTCACTCAAGTCGGTGTATTTCTTCAATATCCCCCAATCAGTCCCCTCTCCCTCCGGGAGAGGGCTAGGGTGAGGGCCAGCAGACGACGCGGTCTCACTTGATAGCCGCAAAACCCTCAATTTCGTCAGGCCAGGCCGTCAACACCTCAAACCCGTCCTCCGTCACCGCAATCATGTGCTCCCACTGCGCCGACAGCGAGCCATCCTTGGTCAGCACGGTCCAGCCATCCGGCATGTTCTTCACATGGCGCTTGCCCGCGTTGAGCATGGGTTCGATGGTGAAAATCATCCCCGCCTTCAGCTTCAGGCCCTGATTCGGATAACCGTAGTGCAGCACCTGCGGTTCGTCGTGGTAGACCTTGCCGATCCCGTGCCCGCAGTACTCGCGCACCACGCTGAAACCTTCCTTCTCCGCCAGGCTTTGAATTGCATGGCCGATGTCGCCCAACGTAGCACCCGGGCGCACGACACGGATGCCGGCGCACATCGCTTCGTAGGTGGTCTTGATCAGATGTTGCGCTTGGGGTGAAGCCTGGCCGACCACGTACATGCGACTGGTGTCGCCGAACCAACCGTCCTTGATCACCGCAATGTCGAGGTTGAGGATGTCGCCATCCTTCAACGGCGTACCGGATGGAATGCCGTGGCAAACCGCGTCGTTGACCGATGCGCAGACGGTTTTCGGGAAGCCGTGATAACCGACGTTCGCCGGGATCGCCTTCTGCACATTGACGATGTAGTCGTTGCACAGGCGATCAAGTTGATCGGTCGTCACGCCAGCCTTGACGTGCGGCACCAGCATCGCCAGTACCTCGGCAGCCAGTTGGCCGGCCACGCGGGATTGGGCAATTTCGGCCCGGGAGTTGATCTTGATCGGATTTCTCATGCCTTGGCCGCCTCTTTGACCGAGGCGTTCTGCGCGGCGTCCGCCAGTGCGCAGACTTGCTGCAGATCCAGGCCACCGGCCTGTTCGGCACGAATCAGCAACCGGCAAATGGCATGGTGATCAAGGTCGGGATACAGCTCGGCGAGCATGCCGATGCGCATCCAGTGCTCGGCCTGCGCGTTGATCGAGCGGCTCAGTGCGTTGCTGGAAATGCGCAGATTCTCGTGCATATCCTCTGAAATCTTTACGATGCCCATGGCAAAATCCGATATGAAATATATATGGATCGTATATTAATCGGGCATCTCCCCGAATTGCAAATTTCGATGAGAAGTCAAATCGCAGGCAAAAAAAAGCTGCCAAAGTTGGCAGCCAAAATCATGAAAAGCACGCGATGTATTGGGGCCAAGAATAGGTGCCTGATAATGACAGTGTCATGACAGCGACAAACTCATTCAACCGCCCTCCCCCCGTCATCAGGTTGTCATCGAACCCACGGCAGAATCCTCGCAAACCGTCCCGAGCCTCCCGACGGAAGATCTGCAAGGACTCCCATGAAAGAAGACACCTCGCTGTTTGCTGCCATCGACCTGGGCTCGAATGCGTTTCGCATGATGATCGGTCAATCGGTGCGCAGCAGAAAGGGCTTCATGATTCAGGAAGTCAAAACCTTGCGTGAGCCGGTGCGCCTGGCCGAAGGCTTCGATGGCCGGGCACTGGATGAAATGGCGCTGGATCGCGGCTGGCAGGCCCTGGCGCGGTTCGGCAAGAAGCTGCGCGGTTTCGAGCCCGGTCGCGTGCGTGCGGTGGCCACCAGCGCGGTGCGCGAGGCGGACAATGCGCAGCTGTTTCTGGCGAGCGCGGAGCGGCATCTGGGGTTTCGCATCGATGTGATTTCCGGTCACGAAGAAGCGCGTCTGGTCTACGCTGGTGTGGCCCACACCCTGCCGGTCGCCGATGACATGCGTCTGGTGGTCGACATTGGCGGCGGCTCCACCGAACTGATCCTCGGTCAGGGTTCGCAACCGTTGCTGACCGAAAGCATCGCCATCGGCAGTGGCACCTTGAGCACGCGCTACTTTCGCAACGGCGAGATTTCCCCCGGCGCCCTGCAAGAGGCCGAACGGGCGGCGATCCTGCAATTCGAAAAGGTCGCCCGCCGCTATCGCGCCCAGGGCTGGCAGCAGACCATCGGTTCCTCAGGCACTGCACGAATGCTCGCCAAGGTGCTCAAGGCCAATCACCTGAACGACTACGGTCAGGGTGGTATTACCTACGGCGGCTTGCTGCGGCTGTCGCTTCGTCTGCTGGAGGTCGGCAACGTGCGGCAACTGAAACTCGCCGGCCTGCAGTCTCACCGCCAGAGCATTCTGCCCGGTGGGCTGGTCGTCATGCTCGCAGCCTTCAAGGTATTCGGTATCGCGCAAATGGAACCATCGGAACCCGGTTTGAGACTGGGTGTTCTGCACGGCCTGATGAGCAACCACTGATCGGTTTTCGCTGCCGGATATTCATCGTCAGATCAAGCCGTTGATCACGCTGAAGACGCCCTTTGAATACTCAATGACGCCTCTGTGTAAACCTCGGTAAATCGCTCCCTTCCTCTCTCTGATTTCGTTCTATGGTTAGATCGAAATGGCTGAATTGCACGCTGACTAATGGTTGCGACAGTTGATGTCTGCGCCTATGTTGCACGCGAGCTTTTTCCCCGCGAATGGAACGCGATCAACACCACAAAGAGGTGAAGAAATGTCAAAGGATTCACGCCCTGCCGTACTTGGGCTGATCGGCAATACGCCGCTGGTACAAGTCACCCGCTTCGATACCGGTCCCTGCACCCTGTTTCTCAAACTCGAATCACAGAACCCCGGCGGCTCGATCAAGGACCGCATCGGCCTGGCGATGATCGATGCCGCCGAACGCGACGGTCGCCTGCAACCCGGCGGCACGATCGTTGAGGCCACCGCTGGCAACACCGGCCTGGGCCTGGCGCTGGTCGGCCGCGCCAAGGGCTACCGGGTGGTGCTGGTGGTACCGGACAAGATGTCCACCGAAAAAGTCCTGCACCTCAAGGCCATGGGCGCCGAAGTGCACATCACTCGCTCCGATGTCGGCAAGGGTCACCCCGAGTATTACCAGGACGTCGCCGCCCGTCTGGCGAAAGACATACCCGGCGCGTTCTTCGCCGACCAGTTCAATAACCCTGCCAACCCGCTGGCCCACGAATGCAGCACCGCGCCGGAAATCTGGGCGCAGACCGAGCATGACCTGGACGCCATCGTGGTCGGCGTCGGCTCGGCCGGCACGCTGACCGGCCTGACGCGCTTCTTCAAGCGCGTGCAGCCGGATCTTGAAATGGTCCTGGCTGACCCGGTCGGTTCGGTGATGGCTGAATACAGCCGCAGCAAGCACTTGGGCACCGCCGGATCGTGGGCGGTGGAAGGCATCGGCGAAGACTTCATTCCGTCGATTACCGATCTGTCGAGCGTGCGCAGCGCCTACTCGATCAGCGACGAAGAAAGCTTCGATCACGCCCGTCAGTTGCTGAAAGCAGAGGGCATTCTCGGTGGCTCGTCCACCGGCACCCTGCTCGCCGCCGCGCTGCGTTACTGCCGTGAGCAGACCGTGCCGAAGCGAGTGGTCAGCTTCGTCTGCGACACCGGCACCCGTTACCTGTCGAAGGTCTACAACGACCAATGGATGACCGATCAGGGCCTGTTGCAGCGCAAACGCTACGGCGACCTGCGCGACTTGATTGCCCGCCGCTTCGAAGACGGCAAAGTCGTCAGTGTAGGCCCCGACGATACGCTGATGACCGCGTTCCAGCGCATGCGCCTGGCCGATGTCTCGCAGTTGCCGGTGCTGGTGGATGGCAAACAACTGGTCGGTGTGATCGACGAATCGGACATTCTGGTGCGCGTACACGAAGACGCCTCGCTCTTCAGCAAGCCCGTCGCCAGCGCGATGACCGACAAGCTGCAAACCCTCGCCCCCGGCGCCACGCTGGCTGAACTGGAAGCCGTGCTGAGCAGTGGCCTGGTGGCGATCATTGCCGACGCTTCAGGCTTCCACGGCCTGATCACCCGCGTCGACATGCTCAACCAACTACGGAGATCCCTTGCATGAGTCAGCACGACAAGAACGCCCGCCCGCAGGGTTTCGCCACCCGCGTGATCCACGCAGGGCAGACGCCGGACCCGACCACCGGCGCGCTGATGCCGCCGATCTACGCCAACTCCACGTACCTGCAAGACAGCCCTGGCGTGCACAAGGGTTTCGACTACGGCCGCTCGCACAACCCGACGCGTTTTGCCCTGGAGCGTTGCGTGGCGGACCTGGAGGGCGGCACCCAGGCATTCGCCTTCGCGTCCGGGCTGGCGACGATTTCCACCGTGCTCGAACTGATCGACGCCGGGTCACACATCGTCTCCGGCAATGACCTTTATGGCGGCACTTTCCGCCTGTTCGACAAGGTGCGCCAGCGCAGTGCCGGGCATCGGTTCAGCTACGTCGATCTGGCCGACCTGTCGGCGTTCGAAGCATCGTTGCAGGACGACACGCGCATGGTCATGGTGGAAACGCCGACCAACCCGCTGCTGAGCCTGTCCGACCTAGCCGCCATCGCGCGCATCTGCAAGGCGCGCGGGATCATCTGCGTGGCCGACAACACCTTCGCCAGCCCGTGGATCCAGCGTCCGCTGGAACTGGGTTTCGACATCGTGCTGCACTCGACCACCAAATACCTGAACGGTCACTCCGACGTGATCGGCGGGATTGCGGTAGTCGGCGACAATCCTGCGCTGGCCGAGCGCCTGGGCTTCCTGCAGAACGCTGTCGGCGCCATCTCCGGCCCGTTCGACGCCTTCCTCACCCTGCGCGGCGTGAAGACCCTGGCGCTGCGTATGGAGCGTCATTGCAGCAACGCACTGGAATTGGCGCGCTGGCTGGAACAACAGCCGCAGGTCAAACGCGTCTACTACCCAGGCCTGGAATCGCACCCGCAGCATGAACTGGCCAAACGACAGATGCGTGGTTTCGGCGGGATGATTTCCCTGGATCTGAACAGTGATCTGGCGGGCGCCCGGCGCTTCCTGGAGAACGTGCAGATCTTCGCTTTGGCCGAAAGCCTTGGCGGTGTGGAAAGCCTGATCGAGCACCCGGCGATCATGACTCACGCGACCATTCCGGCCGAAACCCGTGCCAGGCTCGGCATCGGTGACAGCCTGGTGCGTCTGTCGGTGGGCGTCGAGGATATCGAGGATCTGCGTGCGGACCTGGCGCAAGCCTTGGCCAGCATCTAATCCGCAGAAACGTCAAAGCCCGCACGAAGCGGGCTTTGGTATTCGAGTAGGCGGCCAGTGCTGGTCTCTGGCTTACGAGGTTTCTCAGGACTCCCACAGTACAGGCAATGTGCTCTGCTGCTTCACACGGCATAAGGGCTGGAACCCAGCGCGGGGTTCTTTCTAACCGTGTACCCTTCGGAACGCGCCCAACGCTTCCTCGCTATCCGCTTGCGCATCAGTCTGCGTCTTCGCCTACAACCTTGAGCCTAGCAAACCCGCTGCGGTGCGCTACGCGGTTTTTAGATTGATTGTTTTCTAGCGCACGCCTGCAAGGAAGCTAACCGACTATCGCCTTCAGGGCCCTTCCAACTGCCACCCGCCAAGGGCGAACTATACTTTTCAGTTCGCTGTTCAGATTTCCTGTAAACCGTCGACACCCGTGCGCCTTGAGGTGCGCCCGTGCCAATCGCCAATCTGGTTAACCCCAGGCCAACGAGCCTTCCGTCGATGAACAAATGACGGGCAATGCTCGGATGCTTTGTGGCTGATGGGTCGTGGAGAAAATCATGAAACACAAGCTTTGGTCAGGCGTCGTCCTGGCGGTCGCTGCATCGGTCGTGGTGATGCCCAGTGTCTGGGCTGCGCAGGCTCAGGCGCTGGCGTCTGACGGGGCGGATCACGTCAAAGCCGGGGCGGTTGCTTCGGATGGTTCGAATCATGTCGGCGCAGGGGCAGTAGCTTCTGATGGTTCAGACCATGTTGGCGCTGGCGCGGTGGCTTCTGACGGCTCTGATCATGTGGGCGCTGGCGCAGTCGCCTCTGATGGTTCCGATCACGTTGGCGCCGGCGCTGTAGCGTCTGACGGCTCCGACCATGTTGGCGCTGGGGCTGTGGCTTCGGATGGTTCGGATCATGTGGGCGCGGGTGCAGTAGCTTCAGATGGTTCGGATCACGTTGGCGCTGGGGCTGTGGCCTCCGACGGCTCCGACCATGTTGGCGCTGGCGCTGTAGCTTCTGACGGTTCCGATCATGTCGGTGCCGGCGCTGTGGCCTCTGACGGTTCGGACCATGTTGGTGCCGGCGCGGTGGCTTCTGATGGCTCCGACCACGTCGGTACCGGCGCTGTAGCTTCTGACGGCTCCGACCACGTCCGCGCGGGCGCCCTCGCCTCCGATGGCGGCGATAAAGTGGGAGCCAGTCGATTCGCGTCCACTCGCGTTGGCGTAGGCTCTGACCAGGTCGCTTCCGCTCTCATGACCGGCAGTTATTCAGACCAGTTCAACACCCCTCAATGACCGCTATCGGCGCAACCAGCCCGCCGCTGGTTGCGCCGCTCTAGCACATTTGTGCTAATCGACCACCTCGTTCCCTGGCGTTATATTCCCTCGCAACCCCCGACGCTCCCTGACATTGCCGCTGCGCAGTGCGCGGGATCGTTGCGCCTGGAAAAACAACAACACCAAGGAAGAAACACCATGAAACTGCAGCTCAGCCTCGCCAAGATTACGGTTCTCGGTGCCCTGCTCCTCGGCGCCAGCGGTTGCCAGACCGCCAAACCCACCGAAGACAGCATGCGCGAACGTGCCCAGACCGTCATTGGCCAACCGGTCACCAAGATCGGCAACATCCGCAACGACAGCACACTGACCTACTACACCGCCTACACCGCCGCCGGCGAGTACAACTGCGAATTACCCAGCGGCGCGATCATCGCGGTGGCCAGCATGGGCATCATGACGCCGCCGCTGTCCTGCCTGCCCAAAGGCGCGTCGCCGATTCCGTACCAGTAATCCGGCGCAGGAAAACCGTTCCAACGCCTCTTCTCATCCGGTAAAGGATTGCGTTCAATCATGAAAACACTCATCGCCACCCTCAGCCTCGCCGCCGTCGTTCTCACCGGCTGCGCCACACCGAAACAATGGGAAGCCACCGGCGGCAGCAAGACCGACGGCGTCGTCCAGGTCTCCTACGAACTTGGCCAGTTCGAAAGCGGGCAGACCTCCGCCGCCCAAGGGTTGGCGACGGCCGAAGGTCGCTGCAAGGTCTGGGGCTACAAGAGCGCCGAAGTGTCGGGCTCGGAGAAAAACATCTGTCGCACCATGGGCCAGTACAACTGCCTGCAAACCACCATCACGCAGGACTATCTGTGTAAGCGCTGACCGCTTCGGTCTGCCGGTCGCGCAGCGCACGCAAGGTCGCGCGCAGCTCGGCCGGGCGCACCGGTTTGGACAGAATGGCAATCTGGCGGTCATGCAGGGCCGCCTGGATTTTTTCGATGTCATGCCCGGTGATGATCATGGCCGGCACCGCATACCCCCGCTGACGGCGAACCTCATCGATGCACTCGATGCCGGTACTGTGGGTACCGAGGTCATAGTCGGCAACGATGATGTCGCAGTCGGTGACCAGCCCCTGCCCCGTCAGCTCGGCCTGCACGACGCAGCCCCAGCGCTCCAGTAACGCCGACGTCGCCAGCAGGACGTTGCGATCATCCTCCACCAGACACACCTTCAACCCCGTCAGCAATCCAACCTGACGAACCTCGTCGCGATTGACGGGCAGCTGCGGTGCCACCCGTGACAGCCCCTGCAGCGTTACGGCCGTGCCGTGCCCCAGTCGAGAGCGAATCCGCACATCGACGCCGATCATCTGCCCCAGCCGCTTGACGATCGAAAGGCCCAGCCCCACGCCTTCAACGTCCTTGTCGCGCAATTGACGAACCCGATAAAACTCCTCGAAAACCTTGGGCAGATGCTCCTCGGCGATGCCTGTGCCACGGTCATAAACCACGATGGCCAACCCCGTCCCTTTTCTGCGCACGCCCACCAGCACCGGTCGCTGCGCGCCATATTTGAAGCAGTTGGACAGCACGTTCTGCACCATGGTCGCCAGCAGGGCCGGATCCGTGTACACCCAATGCTCGCAACGGTGCAGACGTAATTCCACACCCGCCCAACGCGCCGCTTCGACGTTCTGGCGAATCAGCTCCGTCAGCCACTGCCCCAGTTCCAGCGTTTGCATCCTGGGTTGAACCCGGCCGTTATCGAGGGTGTACAGATCGAGGATCGAGCGGAAAAGCTGCGACACGTTGAGCAGCGAACGGTCGATGCTGTCCACCAATTGCCGCTCGTCTTCACCCAATCGGGATTCGCGCAGGCACGCCGTGAAAAGACCAATGGAATGAATCGGCTGGCGCAGGTCATGGCTGGCTTGGGCCAGGAAGCGCGACTTCTCCAAATTGGCCGCGACTGCCTCTTCGGAGGCCTTGCGCGTACGCTCCAGCAGCAGGTGCGCATACACCGGAATGACCGTGCTGGTGATCATCAGCATCAACACCATGAACGGTTGCGCCTGCCAGTACGGCGTCAACCGATAGACCGCCAGTAGCGCGAGCAATGCCAGTACCGTGGCAATCGCCAGATAGCGAGAGCCATATCGCATGCCGTTACCGAGGTTGACCCAGACCATGACCGCATAGATGGGCAACGCCGCCTCACCGCCGACCACCAGACCGAAGCAGGTGCCGGTGTAATCGTGGATCATGCCGAATATCCGCCGCGCAGGATAATGCCCCGGCCAACGTACGATGGCCTGGCGCAGCCCGACGGAGGCCAGCAAAAACAGGGCAATGTAGGTGACCACCGGCAGGTAAGTCTCGAAGCGCTGCCCTGGCAAGAAGCCGAGCACGCCCATGTAAATGAGCGCGATACTGGCGATGATGATGCGTAGATTGGCCTGATCAAGCTCGGTGTTTTTCTCGAACTTCATGGAGGAACGTCCTTGTGCGGCAGTCGTCATAAACAACACGAACCAACAGGCAATGCCTTCGCCCGGTGCTAAGGTGCATGCCGTGAGAAATGCTGACCCAGGGAGGGTTGTGCAATGACATGCCGAATCATCATAGCCGACGATCATCCACTGTTTCGCGAAGCGATGATGCGCACAGTCCGGCGCCTGTTGCCGCAAGCGCTGATCGAAGAAGCCGGCGACCTCGACAGCGTGCTCGCCCTGCTGCCGGCCGGCGATGAGCCCGACACCTTGATCCTCGACCTGCGCTTCCCCGGCCTGACCTGTGTCACCCAGCTCGCGGAACTACGCCGCCGCTTGCCGCGAACCACGCTGATCGTGGTGTCGATGGTCGACGACGAAGCGTTGATCGGCGAAGTCATGGCCGCCGGCATCGATGGTTTCATCGGCAAGAACATCGCCCCCGATGAGATCGGTCAGGCGATCCGGGCGATTCGTGAAGGTGAGGTTCTGGTGAAGTTTGCCCCGTCCGGCCTGCTGCCGCTGGACACAGGCACCGCCCTCACCCCGCGTCAGCAAGAGGTTTTGCGGCTGATCGCCAAGGGCAAGACCAACAAGGAAATCGCCCGTGAACTGGATATTTCGCCGTTCACGGTGCGGATTCATGTGTCGTCGTTGTTGCGGGCGCTCAACGTGCCGTCGCGGGCTGCGGCGGCAGTCAAGTATTCCGGTGCGGGTTAGCGTTGGAAGGCGTGATCAAGGATCCACCTGCGCCATCAATTCGGGCACCGATTCCTGCCGTTTCGCATACCGCTGCGCCAGCACCGCGCAGACCATCAGCTGAATCTGGTGAAACAACATCAGGGGCAGAATCAGCACCCCGATGGTGCTGCCGGCGAACAACACCTGCGCCATCGGCACACCGGTGGCCAGGCTTTTCTTCGAGCCGCAGAACAAAATAGTGATTCGGTCTTCCTGACTGAAACCGAACGCCTTGCCCAGCAGCGTCGACGCCAGCAGCACCAGCGCCAGCAGGATGCAGCAGGCCACCACCAGCCCCAACAGGTCGATGACCGGAATCTGATGCCAGATGCCTTCGTTGACGGCCTCGCTGAACGCGCCATAGACCACCAGCAGAATCGAACCCTGATCGACGAATTTCAGCCAGTTCTTGTTACGGCCGACCCAGGCGCCGATCCAGCGGCGGGCGATCTGCCCGGCAATGAACGGCAGCAGCAGTTGCACGCTGATCTTCAGGATCGCGTCGACGGTCGAACCGCCGTCGCCGTGCACGTTCAGCAACAGCGTCACCAGCAATGGCGTCAGAAAGATCCCGAACAGGCTGGACGCCGCCGCGCTGCAAATCGCCGCCGGAATGTTGCCCCGGGCCAGCGAAGTGAAGGCAATCGCCGACTGCACCGTCGCCGGCAGCGCGCAAAGGTAAAGCATGCCCATGTACAGGTTGTCACCGATCATCGGCGACAACAGCGGTTTGAGCGCCAGCCCCAATAACGGGAACAGGACAAAGGTCAGGCTGAACACCAGCAGATGCAGGCGCCAGTGACCGGCGCCGGCGATGATCGATTCGCGCGACAGCTTGGCGCCGTGCAGAAAAAACAGCAGCGCAATCGCAATGTTGGTCAGCCAGCCGAAGCCGGCCGCGACCTGGCCGCTGGCGGGCAGGAAGCTGGCCAGCAGCACCACGCCGATCAGGGTCAGGGTGAAGTTGTCGGGCAGGAATCTTGGGCGCGTCATGGTTTGCTCATCCGGGGGTTGCCAGTACGTGGAAGCGACTCTAACGTGGCTGGAAATTACCGACTAACGCCGAAGAGCCTCAAGATGCCGCCAAAAGGACATGACAAAAGTGTCAGACGCAGCATTCCCGGACTGCCCAGCCTGCCGCGTCCGTTGTACGGGCGCACCGAATCGCTGCCCAATCGCGCCCTGACCCGCCGCCACAGTCATCCGTGGGTGCAATTGTCCTACGCGATCCAGGGCGTACTCGAAGTGCAGACCGCCGCCGGCCGCTTCGTTGCGCCGCCGGAGCGGGCCGTATGGATTCCGGCGGGCGTGCCCCATCGGGTATTCAGTTCGCCGCACACGGAAATGCGCAGCCTGTACATCGATTGCAGCGTCGCGGGCTGGGCGCTGGAGCGCTGTCATGTGCTCGGTGTCAGTGATCTTTTGCGTGAGTTGATCCGGGCCTTCAGTCAGATTCCTGTCGAGTATGACCAGCGCGGCCCTCACGGTCGGCTGGCGCAGGTCATCCTCGACCAATTGGCCGAAGCCCCGCAGATCGACCTGATGCTGCCACTGCCTCAGGACATCCGTTTGCGCCAGATCTATCAGAGTCTGGAGCAGCATCCGGAACAGCAGACCACACTCAGTCACTGGAGCGAAAAGTTTGGCGTGACCGAGAAAACCCTGAGCCGGCTGTTCCTGCGCGATACCGGCCTGACCTTCCGCGCCTGGCGCCAGCGCTTGCGTTTGCTGGGTGCGCTGACGCCGCTGGAGCGTGGTGAACGCGTCACCGAAGTGGCTCTGGCCTGCGGTTATGATTCGACATCGGCGTTCATCGCAGCCTTTCGCCAGCAGTTTGGAGAGACGCCCGGAGAATTTTTTCGCTGATCTTTGTCGATATTTATCGAATTAGGACATGCCAATGGACAAACTTCAGGGTAGAGTTTCGTCCATCAAGAATGATTGACACGTTTCGACGATAACAATGATCAACCCCCCCTTTAGCGAACCTGTCGGCGGTAACAGCATGATCGAAGTCACTGAAGTCTCCATTGCCCAACTGCGCGCAGCGCTCGAATCCGGCCAGACCACGGCAGTTGAACTGGTTCAGGCCTATCTGGCGCGTATCGATGCCTATGACGGCCCGGACACCGCCACCGCCCTGAACGCGGTGATCGTGCGCAACCCCGATGCCCTGAAGGAAGCCCAGGCCTCCGATGCCCGTCGCGCCAAGGGCGAAACCCTCGGTCCGCTGGACGGCATCCCCTATACCGCCAAGGACAGCTATCTGGTCAAAGGCCTGACCGCTGCGTCCGGCAGTCCGGCGTTCGCCGATCTGGTGGCCCAACGCGACGCGTTCACCATCGAGCGTCTGCGTGCGGGCGGCGCGATCTGCCTGGGCAAGACCAACATGCCGCCGATGGCCAATGGCGGGATGCAACGCGGCGTCTACGGTCGGGCCGAAAGCCCGTACAACGCCGCTTATCTGACTGCGCCGTTTGCTTCCGGCTCGTCCAACGGTGCCGGCACCGCCACCGCTGCAAGCTTCTCGGCATTCGGTCTGGCGGAAGAAACCTGGTCGAGCGGTCGCGGCCCTGCCTCGAACAACGGCCTGTGCGCCTACACGCCTTCGCGCGGGGTGATCTCGGTACGTGGCAACTGGCCGCTGACACCGACCATGGACGTGGTGGTGCCCTACGCCCGCACCATGGCCGACCTGCTGGAAGTGCTCGACGTGGTGGTCGCCGAAGACACCGACACCCGTGGCGACCTGTGGCGCCTGCAACCCTGGGTGCCGATCCCGAGCGTGGCCTCGGTGCGCCCCGCTTCTTACCTCGATCTGGCGGTGAAGAGTGATGCACTGGCCGGCAAACGCCTGGGCGTGCCGCGCATGTACATCAACGCCGACCCCGAGGCCGGCACCAGTGAAAATCCGGGTATCGGCGGCCCGACCGGGCAACGCATCAACACCCGCGCCTCGGTGATCGATCTGTGGAAACAGGCCCGCCAGGCCCTCGAAGCGGCCGGTGCCGAAGTCATCGAAGTGGATTTCCCGCTGGTCTCCAACTGCGAAGGCGATCGCCCGGGCGCGCCGACCGTGTTCAATCGCGGCATCGTCTCCAAAGAGTTCATGCACCACGAACTGTGGGATCTGTCGGCCTGGGCCTTCGATGATTTCCTGCGCGCCAACGGCGACCCGAAACTCAACCGTCTGGCGGACGTCGACGGGCCGAAAATCTTTCCGCATGACCCGGGCACCCTGCCCAACCGTGAAGGCGACCTCGCCGCCGGCATGGACGAATACGTGCGCATGGCCGAGCGCGGCATCACGCCGTGGGATCAGATCCCGACGCTGCCGGACGGCCTGCGCGGCCTGGAGAAGACCCGCAAGCTCGACCTCGAAGACTGGATGGATCGCCTCGGCCTCGACGCCGTGCTGTTCCCGACCAACGCCGACGTGGGCCCGGCCGACGCCGACGTCAACCCGGCCTCGGCCGACATCGCCTGGAGCAACGGCATCTGGGTCGCCAACGGCAACCTCGCGATCCGCCACCTCGGCGTCCCGACCGTCACCGTGCCGATGGGCGTGATGGCCGACATCGGCATGCCGGTCGGGCTGACGTTTGCCGGACGTGCCTATGACGACTCGACACTGTTGCGACTGGCGGCGGCGTTCGAGGCGACCGGTTCGAGACGTCTGGTGCCGCCGCGTACGCCAGCGCTGGCAACCGGCAAATAAGAAAAAGGCGGGATCTTTCGATCCCGCCTTTTTCTTTATCTTTCTGCCAACGCTTCCAGTAAATCCGCCGAAGGCACAAAGAACAGACTGCCGGTGACCGCCGTGCTGAAGTCCAGCAGCCGGTCATAGTTGCCCGGCGGTTTGCCGACGAACATGTTTTCCAGCATCTGCTCCAGCGGTTCCGGCGAACGCGCGTAGCCAATGAAGTAAGTGCCGAACTCCCCCACGCCAGGCCGACCGAATGGCATGTTGTCGCGCAGGATTTTTACTTCCTCGCCGTCCTTGGTGATGGTCGTCAAGGCGCTGTGGGAATTGCTCGGCTTGACCGAGTCATCCAGCTCGATATCGGACAGTTTGGTGCGCCCGATTACCCGCTCCTGGGCCTCGACTGACAATTCGTTCCACGCCTTCATGTTGTGCAGATACTTCTGCACCAGCACGTAACTGCCGCCACTGAACGGCTGATCTTCATCGCCCACGAGGGTGAAATGCTCGGCTTTGCGGCCGACCGGATTTTCCGTGCCATCGACAAAACCGATGATGCTGCGCATGTCGAAATAGCGGAAACCCTGCACTTCATCAGTCACAGTAACGGCGCCGTCCAGCGCCGACATCAGCTGCGTCGCCAGTTCGAAACACAGGTCCATCTGATCGGCGCGAATGTGCAGCAGCAAATCGCCCGGCGTGGAAACGGCGCGCCGCCCTTCTACGCCGAATTCGCGGAAGTCGTGCAGGGACGCGGGGCGTGGACTGCCGAACAGGCGATCCCACGCGCTGGAAGAAAACCCACAAACGCAGGACAAGTTTCCAGAAGGGACGCGCTTGCCGACCGAGCGCGTCAGCCCTGCGATATCGGCGCACCAGCCGCGGACTTTTTCGGCGGCCTCAGCTTCGGCGTTGAGGGTCGCCACGATGAATATGGCAGCGCTGGTGATCGGGCTGCAGACGGCTTGAGGATCTGGCGTGTCGATGATCGTAGCTCCCGGAGTGGTGGACTGACTCGACAGCGAGGTTAGCAAAGAAGTGCTGAATGAAGTATTACCCGCGCTCTGCCCGTGTCGACCGACACTTCGTTATTCACGAACAATACCCACGAAATAAACGATTTTTCTTTGCCGGAAGGCTCCCACTAGCATGGCCCCGTCTACCCCGAAAAACATAAAGACAGGGAGAACGGCATGCACCCCATCAACATCGGCGAACCCTGGATGTGGGCCGCCTTCATCGTTTTTGTCCTCGCCATGCTGGCCGTTGACCTGTTCGTCTTCGGTGGGCGCAAGGCGCATCGGGTTTCGGTACGTGAAGCCTCAGTCTGGGTGATCGCCTGGTGCATGCTGGCGATGGCCTTCGCCGGGTTGCTCTGGTGGTACCTCAACGGCGAACTCGGGCCCGAAATCGCCAAGGTCAAGACCCTGGAATTCCTCACCGGTTACCTGATCGAGCAGTCGCTGTCGATCGACAACATGTTCATTTTCGTGATGATCTTCAGCTACTTCGCCGTGCCGCCGGAGTTGCAGCGCCGGGTGCTGCTGTACGGCGTATTGGGAGCGATCGTGATGCGCGCGGCGATGATCTTCGCCGGTGTTTGGCTGGTGTCGCAGTTCACGTGGCTGCTGTATGTGTTCGGTGTGTTCCTGATCATTACCGGGATCAAGATGTTGATGTTCGCCGATCAGAAGCCGGATCTGGAAAAAAATCCGATTGTGCGTTGGGCCCGTGGACATTTACGCATCACCCATAGCTTCCATGGCGAGCGCTTTTTTGTGCGGCAAAACGGTGTGCGCTGGGCTACGCCGATGTTTCTGGTATTGGTGCTGATCGAGGCCAGCGACTTGATGTTTGCGGTCGACAGCATCCCGGCGATTTTCGCGGTGACCACCGATCCGTTCATCATTTTCACCTCGAACATCTTCGCGATCATGGGTCTGCGGGCGCTGTACTTTTTGCTGGCGGACATGGCCGACCGCTTTCATCTGCTCAAGTACGGACTGGCGCTGGTACTGGTGTTCATCGGCGGCAAAATGACGGTGATGCCGTGGTTTCACACGCCGGTGGAATGGTCACTGGCGATTGTCGGCGGGGTAATTCTGACATCGGTGTTGCTGAGTATGATCCTGACGAAGGACAAGTCGCCTGAAGAAAGTCAGGCGAAATAACGGCCGCGGGAGCAAACGTGGTTCGCTCCCGCGACCTTGAACTTATTTATCCGACTTGATGCTGGTCCACACCCGGGTCCGCACCCGCTCCAGTTTCTGCGGCAACGGTTGCACCACGTACAGTGTCTTTAACGCTTCGCTGGTCGGTGTCAGGTTCGGGTTGCCGGTGATTTCCTTGTTGATCAGCGGCAGCGAATCCTTGTTGGCATTCGGGTAGCCGAGGAAGTCGCTGATCGACGCAATCACCTTCGGATCCAGCAGCGTGTTGAGGAACTCATGGGCCTCCTCGACGTTTTTGGCGCTCTTCGGAATGGCGAAGGTATCGAACCAGATCGGCGCGCCTTCCTTCGGCAGGCGCCAGTCGACCACCACGCCGTTTTTCGCCTCTTTGGCGCGGTTGCCGAACTGGTAGAAGCTGCCGGAATAACCGATGGCCACACAGATGTCGCCGTTGGCGATGTCGGTCATGTACTTGGCCGAGTTGAAGTAGGTGACATAGGGACGAACCTTGAGCATCAGGTCCTTGGCTTTCTCATAGTCGGCCGGGTTCTGGCTGTTCGGGTCCAGACCGAGATAATGCAAGGCCAGCGGCAGGATTTCCGATGGTGAATCGAGCATCGCCACGCCGCAGGATTTCAGTTTTTCCATGTTTTCGGGTTTGAACACCAGATCCCAGCTGTCCACCGGCGCATTCTCGCCGAGCGCAGCCTTGACCTTTGCCGGGTTGAAACCGATCAGCACCGTGCCGACCATGTAGGGCACGCCGTACTGATTGCCGGGGTCATTGGCGTCAAGCAACTTGAGCAGCGCCGGGTCCTGGTGACTCCAGTTCGGTAGCCTGGACTTGTCGAGTTTCTGGAACACACCGGCCTTGATCTGGGTATCGAGGAACTGGTTCGACGGCACCACCAGGTCGTAGCCGGAGTTGCCGGTCAGCAGTTTGGCTTCGAGGGATTCGTTGGTGTCGAAGGTGTCCCAGGTCACTTTGATGTTGCTTTTGGCGGCGAAGTCCTTGGGCACCGACGGCAGGATGTAGTCCGCCCAGTTGTATACCCGCAGTTCGCGCTGCTCGGCGTGTGCGGCGCCGGCCAGTAGCGTCAAACCGCAAACAGTAGCGCCCAGAATGCGTTTCATCGTGACCATGTTGTGTTTCCCCGAATGCGGCGTGAGTCGATGGTTTTTATGTTCTGTACACGGCAGCGGCTGTCAGGTCAGCCAAGGGCAAGGAAGGTGCAGCATTTAGTTGTGGCTTCGATTCTTGCCGACAGCGTAGCCGCAGCACAGTAGCCGGTTGGCCAAAAGGGGATCGATCTGGCCAATTTGCGTGACCGCCCGAATGCTCAAACGACAACGCCCGGCAAAGTGCCGGGCGTTGTTGAACAGCCTGCGAGCGATCAGTCGGTATAGCCCAGCCGCGTCGCCGTGCTCTTCTGAGTGTGCCCGCGAGTCGCCAGGCAGTAATACAACGGGCAGGTCACGAGCAGGCCGACCAGCCATGACAGGTCCGCGCCTTCCACCAGGTTGGCGTAAGGGCCGACGTACAACGAGGTATTGGCGAACGGCAGCTGCACGATGATGCCGATGAAATAGGCAATGATCGCGTGCAGATTGAAACGCCCGTAGATCCCGCCATCGGCACGGAAGATCGAGGCGATGTCGTAGCGGCCGCGTTTGATCAGGTAGAAGTCGATCAGGTTGATCGACGCCCACGGCACCAGTACCAGCAGCAACGCCAGAATCAATCCGATGAACTCGGAAATGAAGTCCGCCGACGCGCCCAGCGCCACCACGCAGCAACCCGCCAGCACCACACTCGACAGCACCACCCGCACCTTGATGCTCGGCGTCCAACGGCTGGCGAAGGTCTGGATCGAGGTGATGATCGACAACACCGCGCCATACAGATTCAGCGCGTTGTGGCTGATGATGTTGAGCAGGAACAACACCATCAGAATCGGCCCCAGCCAACCGGTGGACTGCTTGACCGCCGCCATCGCTTCGGTGCCTTCGGGGGTCGCCAGCACCGCCACCGCACCGAAGGTGAACGACAGAATCGTGCCCAGCGTTGCGCCCAGATAAGTCGCGATAAACGGCTTGCTGATACCGATGTCCGCCGGCAGGTAGCGCGAATAGTCGGACACGTACGGCGAGAAGCTGATCTGCCAGATGATCCCCAGCGACACCGTCGCCAGCCAACCCGACAGATTGAAGCTGCCACGAGTGAAGAAGTCGGCCGGCAAGTCATGGGCAAAGATGTAGATGAACCCGGCCAGCAACGCGCTACCCATCACCCAGGTACCGATGCGGTTCAGCGTGTGGATGAAGTTGTAGCCGATCACGCCGATGGCCGTGGCGCTGAGGGCGCCGATCAGAATGCTCAGCGGCGCCGGCACCGACGGCGCAATGCCGACGATGGATTTGCCGGCCAGCACGATGTTGGAAATGAAAAAACCGATATAGATGATCGCCGCGAAGAACACGATCAGCAGCGCACCGTAGCGCCCGAACTGGCCACGACTCTGGACCATCTGCGGAATGCCCATGCGCGGTCCCTGTGCCGACGCCAAAGCAATCACCACACCGCCGATCATGTGCCCCAGCGCAATCGCCAGCAGCCCCCAGAACAGGTCGAGATGAAACACCTGGACCACCATGGCGCCGGTGACGATGGGCAGTGGCGCAATGTTGGTGCTGAACCAAAGGGTGAAAAGGTCGCGGGCCTTCCCGTGGCGTTCCGCGAGTGGGACGTAGTCGACCGTGTGATTCTCGATCAACGGATCTTGCCGGGACATCTGGGACATAAAAATGAACTCGATTGGGTCTGTTCTTATCGTTGTATGAAGCCAAACCGGGGGCGCTTCTTGGCCGCCCCTCAGATGAACACCATATTATGGTATTCCAACATTTTCACAAGACTGATCCGCTGTTTACGACGGCATCTGATCCGGCATCCTCCCTGATAGCCAGGCTTTACGGCTAGACGAAAGGCCCGTAAATGTTGAGTTTCCGACGGGTGAACCACGTTTATCGTTTCACCAAAAAAGCGCTTGCAATCGATGTATTACGGTATACCATCAGACCCACAAACGAATAAAAACACGCTTCATCGCACTCGAGGATTGACCAATGATCGATGCTGCCGTCTACAAACAAGTCATGGGCTCGTTCCCGTCCGGCGTCACCGTCATCACTACGCTTGATGACGACGGCCAGATCGTCGGCCTCACCGCCAGCGCCTTCAGTTCGCTGTCGATGGATCCGGCCCTGGTGCTGTTCTGCCCCAATTACAGCTCCGATTCCTATCCCGTCCTGATCAAGAACCGACGCTTTGCCATTCACGTACTGTCCGGCGGCCAGCAGAGCGAAGCCTATGCGTTCGCCCGCAAAGGCAAGGACAAGGCGCAGGGCATCGAGTGGACGCTGAGCGAACTGGGCAATCCGATCCTGGCCAACGCGACAGCTATCATCGAATGTGAGCTGTGGCGCGAATACGAAGGTGGCGACCACGCGATCATGGTCGGCGCGGTGAAAAACCTCATCGTCCCTCAACAGGACGCCGGCCCGATGGTGTATTGCCACGGCAAGATGGGCGCCCTGCCCGCCTTCGCCTGATCCCCACGATTGCACTTAAACAGGCCTGCATGCGACCGGCCGACCACAAGAGATTCGAGGTAGCGTCATGAAATTTTCCCTGTTCGTACACATGGAACGCTGGGACGAAAGCGTCAGCCACCGTCAACTGTTCGAAGACCTGACCGAACTGACGTTGATGGCCGAGGCCGGCGGTTTCAGCACTGTGTGGATCGGCGAACACCACGCCATGGAATACACCATCTCGCCGAGCCCTATGCCGCTGCTGGCCTACCTCGCAGCCAAGACCACCACCATTCACCTGGGCGCCGGCACCATCATCGCGCCGTTCTGGCACCCGCTGCGGGTGGCCGGCGAATGCGCCTTGCTCGACGTGATCAGCAACGGCCGGATGGAAGTCGGCCTGGCCCGTGGCGCCTATCAGGTGGAATTCGACCGCATGGCTGGCGGCATGCCTGCCTCATCCGGCGGCCAGGCCCTGCGGGAAATGGTCCCGGTGGTCCGCGCCCTGTGGCAAGGCGACTACGCCCACAATGGCGAGATCTGGAAATTCCCCACCTCCACCAGCGTGCCGAAACCGATCCAGAAGCCCAACCCACCGATGTGGATCGCCGCCCGCGACCCAGACTCGCACAACTTCGCCGTGGCCAACGGCTGCAATGTGATGGTCACGCCGTTGATGAAGGGCGACGAAGAAGTCCTCGACCTGAAAAACAAATTCCAGACGGCGCTGGACAACAATCCTGACGTGCCGCGTCCGCAGCTGATGGTGCTGCGCCACACCCACGTGCATTCAGTGGATGACCCGGAAGGCTGGAAGGTAGGCGCCAAAGCCATCTCACGTTTCTACCGCACGTTCGATGCGTGGTTCGGCAACAAGGAAGTGCCGGTCAATGGCTTCCTCGCCCCGAGCCCGGAAGAGAAATTTGCCGGGCGTCCGGAATTTGAGCTGGAGAGCCTGCACAAGACCGCGATGATCGGCACGCCGGAAGAGATCATTCCGCGGATCAAGTACTACCAGGAACTGAGGGTGGATGAGTTCAGCTTCTGGTGTGACAACAGCTTGCCGCATGCGCAGAAGAAGAAGTCGCTGGAGCTGTTTATCAAGCATGTGGTGCCGGCGTTCAGATAGACCTGCGCCTGGCATACGAAAACGCCCCGAGATGTTCGGGGCGTTTGCGTTTCGTATCCAGGTTCCGATTCAGCAGGTCAGCTCTTCACAGGAATACGCTTTTCGGGACGGGTAATGTCGAAGACATGTTGCACGCAGTTGTCGCCAAGGAATTGAAACTCCACCAGATAGGTTTTGCCGCGCTCTGGCGTAAACGAATTGCTCACTGGCCCGCAGGTATGGAGAACGCCGGTGCGAGGGCCATTTGCATAGCCCGATACTTCAAGCGTCTTATCCGCATCGGCCTGGGTTTCCAGTTGCGGGAAGCGTTTGGCCACTGCGCTGTTGCCCACTTCGTTGAGCTTGGCAATCCAGCCGAACACCTGGCCTCGCCCCGAATCCACAACGGTTCCCACCTCCTCCATGCGGCGGTCGGGATCGTCTGCACGACGGATTGAAAACTCCACCGGAATCGTCGAGCCCGACGCTTTCATCACAACCTTGGCGTGCTGCGCATCGACCGCCACCGTATTCTGATGCAACTGGACACCGTCTTTCAACAGATTGGGAGACGAGTCCCGAACGTTGGAATGGCAGCCTGCAAGCGCGAACGCCAAGGTCAAAGTGGCGAGTGCACGTTTGTTCACGTATGAATCTTCCCTAATCAGCGCAACAGTACAAAAGTGTTATCAAAGTAGCGGCGCGATATTAGATGGCCACTATTTTGACGTCAATCCATCGATTCAGCACCCTGGCGATGCTGATACGCACCGTCAATCAGGCCAGCGGCTGAAATCAGTGCTCAACGCCCAATTTCGTCGCCACGTCCTGCGGCGCAAGCACTCGACCATCGGCTGACATCAACTCAAGCTTGCGGATCGGTTGCCCCTTCTGCGCATCGACCATCACCGAGCCCGACTCGCCTGGCGCGAACAGGTGTTCCCCGCCCCACTGCGACAGCGCAACAATCACGGTTTGCAACGCCCGGCCCTTTTCCGTCAGCACGTATTCCTTGTAGGCGCTGCCATCGGACGCCGGCACCAGGCGCAGGATGTCGCGTTCCACCAGTCCTTTGAGCCGCACGCTCAACATGTTCTTGGCGATTTCCAGGCTCTTCTCGAAATCGCTGAAACGACAAATGCCTTCCAGTGCATCGCGGATGATCAGCAACGACCACCAGTCGCCGATCAGGTCCAGCGTACGGGCAACCGGACAGGCATTGCCTGCAAGGCTTTTGCGCTTCATTTCGGGTATCTCCGGCAAACGACAGATGGGCTGTGGTTGCATCTTACAACTCACGTTGCAAAAGCGATAACACCGTGCGCCACGAACTTAGCACCTGCGTACAAGTGGCTGCAGCGCTTTGCCGCGATAGTGATCGTTGCCATCACGGCATCCACGCAGGCCTACACCCAAGGAGTTTCCATGAGCACGTTCACGACTCAAGACGGCACCGAAATCTATTTCAAGGACTGGGGCAGCGGCCGGCCCGTGTTGTTCAGCCACGGTTGGCCACTGGACGCCGACATGTGGGAATACCAGATGGAATACCTGAGCAGCCGCGGCTACCGCACCATTGCCTTCGACCGTCGCGGTTTCGGCCGCTCCGAGCAGCCGTGGACCGGCTACGACTACGACACCTTCGCCGACGATATCGCGCAATTGATCGAGCACCTGGATCTGCGTGATGTGACTCTGGTCGGTTTCTCCATGGGCGGCGGCGATGTCAGCCGCTACATCGCACGCCACGGCAGCGAGCGAGTCGCCGGCCTGGTGTTGCTGGGCGCAGTGACGCCGCTGTTCGGCAAGAAACCGGACTTTGCCGAGGGCGTCGACAAGTCGGTATTCGACGGGATCAAGGCGGGTCTTTTAAAAGATCGCGCGCAGTTCATCGCTGATTTCAACACGCCGTTCTATGGCCTCGACAAGGGTCAGAAAGTCTCGGACGGTGTGCTGACACAAACCCTGAACATCGCCCTGCTGGCCTCGCTCAAAGGCACCGTGGACTGCGTCACCGCATTCTCGGAAACCGACTTCCGTCCGGACATGGCGAAAATCGATGTACCCACCCTGGTCATCCATGGTGACGGCGACGCCATCGTCCCGTTCGAAACCACCGGCAAACGCGCCGCCGAGCAAATCAAGGGTGCCGAGCTCAAGGTGTATGCCGGCGCACCGCACGGCTTCGCCGTGACCCATGCGCAGGCATTGAACGAAGACCTGCTGGCGTTCCTCAATCGTTGAGTTCGATGTAAATCGAGCGCCATCTGAAAAGGGGCCGCCGACACACCTGTCGACGGCCCCTTTTTTCGTTGTCCAGTCTTCCGGCGCCATAGCGAGGCCCCGTGTTTTCGGGATGTTCAGGCCTCTGCATCACGTTTTTATCTTCACATGCCAGCTTAATAATATTTTACCGATAACCACCCCCTCCCTAGTCTGATCCCAAGCACAGAGAACAGGTCGACAGCGACCTGAATCCAACGGCCTCGTGAGAAGGGATCAGAGATGACCACTGAAATAATAAAAACAGACACGCTTGTTGTCGGCGCCGGTCAAGCGGGTGTGGCCATGAGTGAACACCTGAGCAAACTCGGGGTGCCGCACCTGGTGCTGGAGCGCAGCCGCATTGCCGAGCGCTGGCGCACCGGGCGCTGGGACTCGCTGGTGGCCAACGGTCCGGCGTGGCACGACCGGTTTCCGGGGATGGAATTCGATGATGTCGATCCGGACGGTTTCGCCCACAAGGAACGCGTCGCCGATTACTTCGAGGCCTATGCGAAGAAATTCAATGCGCCGATCCGCACCGGCGTCGATGTGAAAAGCGTGGTGCGCAATGTCGGGCGTCCGGGCTTTACCGTCGAGACCTCCGAGGGCGTGATTGAAGCGGCCCGGGTCGTTGCTGCCACTGGCCCGTTCCAGCGTCCGGTGATCCCGGCCATTGCGCCAAAAGATGAGCGTCTGCTGCAGATTCACTCGGCCGACTATCGCAACCCACAACAACTGCCGGCCGGTGCAGTGCTGGTGGTCGGCGCCGGTTCGTCGGGCGTGCAGATCGCCGATGAATTGCAGCGCTCGGGCAAGCAGGTTTACCTCTCGGTCGGCGCCCATGACCGCCCTCCTCGCGCCTACCGCAACCGTGATTTCTGCTGGTGGCTGGGCGTGCTCGGCGAGTGGGATCAGGCCGCGATGAAACCCGGCCGCGAGCACGTGACCATCGCCGTGAGCGGCGCCCACGGTGGCCGCACCATCGATTTTCGTGGTCTGGCCCATCGCGGCATGACCCTGGTCGGCGTCACCGAATCGTTCAGCGATGGCGTGGTGACCTTCAAACAGGACCTGCGCGACAACCTCAAGCGAGGCGACGAGAACTACCTCGCGCTGCTGGATGCTGCCGACGCCTACATCGAACGCAACGGTCTGGATCTGCCGCTGGAACCGGAAGCCCGCGAGACGTATCCGGACCCTGAATGCGTAAAAAACCCGCTGGCCGATCTCGATCTGGCCGCCGCCGGCATCACCTCGATCATCTGGGCCACCGGTTTTGCCGTGGACTATTCGTGGCTGAAAGTTGCCGCGTTCGACGACAACGGCAAGCCGCAGCACCAGCGCGGCGTGTCCAGCGAAGCGGGTGTGTATTTCCTCGGTCTGCCCTGGCAGTCGCGACGTGGATCCTCGTTCATCTGGGGCGTGTGGCACGACGCCAGGCACGTGGCCGATCACATCGCCACCCAGCGCAAATACCTGGCCTATCGCGATGCCGAACAACGCGAAGCCGCGCTGCACAACCACGCTGTCGACACCGTCGACGCTTGATTTCCCTCTTCAATACCGGTGCCCATCGCGCCGGGTTCGATTTCGTCAGGAGCCTCACATGAGTCAGCCAACCCACACCCGTATCCGCATGTTCAACACCAAGGACACCTACCCGAACCAGACCCTGGACAACGACCTGTGCCAGGCCGTGCGCGCCGGCAACACCGTGTATGTCCGTGGTCAGGTCGGGACCAATTTCGACGGTGAACTGGTCGGCCTCGGTGACCCGCGCGCGCAGACCGAACAGGCCATGCGCAACGTCAAGCAATTGCTCGAAGAGGCCGGCAGTGACCTGAGCCACATCGTCAAGACCACCACGTACCTGATCGACCCGCGCTACCGCGAGCCGGTGTATCAGGAAGTCGGCAAATGGCTGAAGGGCGTATTCCCGATCTCCACCGGGCTGGTGGTGTCGGCCCTGGGTCAGCCGCAGTGGCTGATGGAGATTGATGTGGTTGCGGTGATTCCCGAGTAATTCGACCTTAGCGAAAGGAGGCCACACATGACATTTTCCATCGCCGCCCGCTGCCCCGAAACCGGTCAGTTCGGGATCGCCATCAGTTCCTCCAGCATCGCCGTCGGCGCCCGCTGCCCGTGGCTGCTGCCCGGTGTCGGCGCGGTGTCGAGCCAGAACATCACCCTGCCCTCCCTCGGCCCGGAAGTGCTCGCTTTGATGGAGCAAGGCCTGGCGCCCGAGGCGGCGCTGGACAAGGTGCTGACCCGCAACGGCTACAGTCAGTACCGGCAGATCACGGCGATCAATCACCTCGGCCAGACCGCGCATTTCAGCGGCGCGCAAACCCTGGGCGTGCACAACGCTGTATCCGGCGAGCAATGCGTGGCGGCGGGCAACATGCTCGCCGGGCGCTCGGTGATCGAAGCCATGGTCAGCGCGTTCGAGGATGGCGAAGGCCAATTGGCCGACCGCCTGATCAAGGCCTTGCACGCCGCCCAGGCCCTGGGCGGTGAAGCGGGCCCGGTGCATTCGGCAGCCGTGGTCGTGGTCGGCGAACTGACCTGGCCCATCGTCAACCTGCGGGTGGACTGGGCCGATGAAGACCCGATCGGCCAACTGCAAAAACTCTGGGACGCCTATCGCCCGCAGCTGCAGGACTACATCGACCGCGCCCTCGACCCGGCCAAGGCGCCGGGCTACGGGGTTGCCGGAGACGACCGATGAGCGACAGCGTCGCGTTGCTCAAGACGCTGGTGGGATTCGACACCACCAGCCGCGAGTCCAACCTGCAATTGATCGACTTCGTGCGCAGCTACCTCGAAGGTTTCGATGTGCCGTGCGAGCTGATCTACAACGATGAGCGCAGCAAGGCCAATCTGTTCGCCACGATCGGCCCGGCCGACCAACCGGGCATCGTGCTGTCGGGGCACACCGATGTGGTGCCCGTCGATGGCCAGCCGTGGACGCTGGCGCCGTTCGAACTCAGCGAGCGCGACGGCAAGCTATACGGTCGCGGCACGGCGGACATGAAGGGCTACATCGCCTGCGTGCTGGCGCTGGTGCCGTCGCTGCTCGAAGCACCGCTGCGTATGCCGGTGCACATTGCTTTGTCCTATGACGAAGAGGTCGGCTGCCTCGGTGTGCGCTCGCTGCTCAAGGTGCTGGAGCAACGTCCGGTCAAACCGCTGTTGTGCATCATCGGCGAGCCGACCGAACTCAAACCGGTGCTTGGACACAAGGGCAAACTGGCGATGCGTTGCGATGTTCAGGGTCACGCCTGTCACTCGGCCTACGCGCCACTCGGAGTGAATGCCATCGAATACGCCGCCGAGTTGATCGGCGAACTGGGCCGCATCGGTCGACAGCTCAAGGATGAACACCTCGACCCGCGCTTCGACCCGCCGTATTCCACGGTGCAAACCGGCGTGATCAGCGGTGGAAAGGCGCTGAATATTGTCCCCGCCTACTGCCGTTTCGACTTTGAAATCCGCGCCCTGCCCTCGCAGGATCCGGCACTCGTCGCACAACAACTCCAGGCCTACGCCGAACAGCAAATGCTGCCGCGCATGCGGGCGGTCAGTAAGCAGAGCGATATTCGCTTCAGCGAATTGTCGGCCTATCCGGGGCTGGCGACTGACGCCCGAAGCCAGGCTGCGGAATTGATCGCCACGTTCTGTGGCTCGGACGATTTCGGCACTGTTGCGTTTGGGACTGAAGGCGGATTGTTCGATGCGGTGGGTATTCCCACGGTGGTGTGCGGCCCCGGCAGCATGGATCAGGGCCACAAGCCGGACGAGTTCGTCAGCCGCGATCAGCTCAAGGCCTGCGATGAGATGCTGCAACGGATGCTGGCGTCAATTCGCCTTTGACACCTGCCCCATGCTGTGGGGGCGGACTTGGTCCGGGCGACGCTCCGATGATGGGGTCAGATCAGTCTCTGCTTATGTTGAGGCTGATGGCCTCTTCGCGGGCAAGCCCGCTCCCACAGTAATCCAGCGACTGGCACAGATTTTCGATGTGCCGCAACCGACAGACAGCTGCTCCTGGGGAGGTCGGCTGCGTTCGCGCTTGCATGCACGAAAGCCCCGAAACAGAGCGGTTACGACAGAAAAACGAAGCTCGTTTTTTTAACGCTTGAAGCAACAAAACTACTCATTTATCTCTCCCCGTTCCTTGCCCATGATCAACCCCAACAAGAAATGCGCCGTCCGTGCCGGCGCTCATTGAAGTACGTCCACGTACTCGTCCTTGCCTTGGAGTTCGTCATGACCACCTCTGCATCAACGTCTGCACCGCTCATTGAAAAACACACGATCGGCTACGTGCCGCCCGAAGATCGCCACGGAAAGGTTCGGGATCTGTTCACCCTCTGGTTCGGCGGCAATATCGCGCCGTTGCCCATCGTCACCGGCGCCCTGGGCGTGCAGTTGTTTCACCTGAATCTGGTGTGGGGCATCGTCGCCATTCTGGTCGGCCATCTGGTCGGCGGTGTGCTGATGGCGCTGCACTCGGCGCAAGGCCCGCAGATGGGCATCCCGCAGATGATTCAGAGTCGTGCACAATTCGGCTCCCTCGGCGCACTGCTGGTGGTGTTGATTGCCGGCGTCATGTACATCGGCTTCTTCGCCTCCAACATCGTGCTCGCCGGCAAGTCGCTGCATGGCGTGGTCGACAGCGTTCCGGTGCCGGTTGGCATTGTGATTGGCGCCCTGGGCTCGGGGATCATCGGGATCATCGGTTACCGCTTCATCCATGTGCTCAACCGCATCGGCACCTGGGTGTTGGGGATCGGCATCGTGGTCGGTTTCGGCTACATCCTCACCCATATCCAGACCGATGATTTCCTCACTCGCGGCAGCTTCAACATCTCGGGCTGGCTTGCGACGGTGTCGCTGGCAGCGCTGTGGCAGATCGCGTTTGCGCCTTACGTGTCGGACTACTCGCGTTACCTGCCGGCGAATGTGCCGGTGGCGGCGACTTTCTGGACGACCTATTTGGGCTCGGCGCTGGGCTCGAGCCTGTCGTTCGTGTTCGGCGCCGTTGCCGTGCTGGCAACCCCGGTGGGCATGGACACCATGGACGCGGTGAAACTCGCCACCGGCGCCATCGGCCCATTGATGCTGGTGCTGTTCCTGCTCAGCGTGATCAGCCACAACGCCCTCAACCTGTACGGCGCGGTGCTGTCGCTGATCACCCTGGTGCAGACCTTCGCCTACCGCTGGATTCCGACCGCCAAGAGCCGCGCGGTGATTTCGATCATCGTCCTGCTAGCCTGCTGCTTCGCTGCGGTCGGCGCCTCGGCAGACTTCATCGGCCACTTCGTCGACATGGTGCTGGTGCTGCTGGTGGTGTTGGTGCCGTGGACCGCAATCAACCTGATCGACTTCTACGCCATCCACAAAGGCCAGTACGACATCGCCTCGATCTTCCAGGTCGATGGCGGCATCTACGGCCGTTACAACCCGCAGGCCTTGCTGGCCTATGCGATCGGTATCGCGGTGCAGATTCCGTTCATGAACACGCCGCTGTACGTGGGCCCGGTGTCGGCGCACATCAACGGCGCGGACCTTTCCTGGCTGGTGGGATTGCTGGTGACGTCGCCGCTGTATTTCTGGCTGGCCAGTCGTGACAGTGCTTATCGCCGGCGGCTGACCTCGGGAAAACTGGCGGGCAGTCTCTGAGATTGACACGATGCACCAACAAGGCCCGCCCTGTGCGGGCCTTCTGCTTTGCGTTGTGCTATTTCTTTACGCCCGACGACAACCGGAAATGGAAATCCCATGCTGCGAATTCTGGGCAAAGCCTCATCGATCAATGTGCGCAAAGTGCTGTGGACCTGTGCTGAACTGAACCTTCCCTTCGAACGCGAAGATTGGGGCTCGGGTTTTCAGTCGACGTTGACACCGGAGTTCCTCGCACTCAATCCCTGCGCGATGGTGCCGGTGATCCAGGACGATGACTTCACGCTGTGGGAGTCGAACTCGATCATTCGCTATTTGGCGTCGCGCTATGCCGGCGAACCACTTTACCCGAGCGAGCCGCGCGCCCGCGCACGGGTGGATCAATGGATCGACTGGCAGGCTTCGGAGCTGAACAAGTCCTGGTCGTACGCGTTCATGTCGCTGGTACGCCAGTCACCCGCGCATCAGGACAGCCTCGCGCTCACGGCCGGTTGCCGGGAGTGGGCAAGGCACATGGAGATCCTCGACCGGCAGCTGCAAAAGACCGGCGCCTATGTCAGCGGCGAGCAGTTTTCCCTCGCTGACATCCCTGTCGGCCTGTCGGTCAATCGCTGGTTCGAGACGCCGCTGGAACATCCGTATCTACCGGCGGTGAGCGCTTATTACGAACGCTTGAATCAGCGCCCCGCTTACCGATTGCATGGACGCAACGGCACGCCATGATTCCGGTCATTTTTTTTGAACGCCTCGCGGCGCTACTGACGTGCCCGCCACCGAGGGCACGATGAAGACGCTGAATCGGGCACACTTGTTCAATCAAATAAGCAGGTCTTCATAGAAGGCGCCGTACGGAAGCTCAGGATGTTCGATCTGGATTTCCAGAATCCACACACCGGCATTCGGAGCCTGTTCGAAGTCACCCAGATTGCCGCCGCGATAGATCGCGTGAGGAAAATCGCTGACCCGGTGCCCTTTGATGTCCAGATTCAGCTTCCAGCCCATGGCCTCGGCCTGATCGGTGGCGTAGCGATACAGTTCGACACCGGTTACGCCCTGACGCCAGAAGGCCTCGACCTTGTCGAAGAGTTCTTTGGAGGCGGCTGCGCAGGCAATCATTTGCGGATCGGACCCGGTGACGAACGTCGCCCCGGCATCGCCTTCGTGGCCTTCCCAGACCACGCCCATGTCGATGAAGAAAATGTCCTCTTCACCCAGGATCGGATCGCCTTCGGAGCGCTCCTTGAAGGTCTTCAGCGTGTTGGCGCCAAAACGGATCAGCAGCGGGTGCCAGATTCGGTCCATGCCCAGTTCGACAAGGATTTCCTTGCCCCGCGCATGGGCTTCGGATTCGCGCATACCGGGTTTGATCACCTTGGCGATCTCGTCCACGGCCTTCCAGGTCAACTGCTGGGCGTGGCGCATGGTTTCCAGCACAAAACGCTCACCTACTGCTTCTTTACCGCTCAGGGCTGTGGTCATCGCTGATTCCTTCTGGCTAATCGCTTGCGCTGTATAGTTTTTTATATTGCGGTACAGGACGCCTAAGATACAACCATGACACAAAGTGTCAATTCTCTTCTGCACGCACCACACCGCGCTCCTCCAGCAAACGCACAAACATGCTCAGACTGCGCGACACCGTACCCCGCCGCCATACCAGCCACGTCGTCAGATAGCGGAAATCCGCCGCCAGCGGCCAGACACTCACCGTCGCGCAGCCGGGCATGCTCTGCAGCATGCTGCGCGGCATCAAAGCCAGACCGGCGCCCGCGCTGACGCAGGCGAGCATGCCGTGATAGGACTCCATTTCGAAGATCTTGCCGGGCACCGCAGCGTCGGTGCTGAACCACTTTTCGAAGTGATGGCGATAGGAGCAGTTCGAACGGAACGCGTAAATGTTCTCGCCATTCACGTCCGCAGCACGCTGGATCGGCCCATGATGGAGCGGCGAGATGATGACCATTTCCTCTTCGAATGCCGGAATGCCTTCCAGCGCCGGGTGCAACACCGGACCATCGACAAATGCAGCGGCCAGACGTCCCGAAAGCACACCGTCGATCATCGTCCCGGAGGGTCCGGTCGACAGGTCCAGATCGACCTTCGGATGCTGCTGGTTATAGGTCGCCAGCAAACCGGGAATGCGTACCGCTGCCGTGCTTTCCAGCGAACCCAGCGGGAATGCACCCTGAGGTTCTTCGCCGGCGACCGTGGCGCGGGCTTCCTGAACCAGATCGAGAATCCGCCGTGCGTACTCGAGAAAACTCCAGCCGGCCGGCGACAGCCGCAAGCGGCTCTTCTCGCGGATGAACAGATCGACGCCCAGGTCTTCCTCCAATTGTTTGATGCGGGTCGTCAGGTTCGACGGCACGCGATGGATCTGCGCCGCTGCCGCGCTGATGCTGCCGTGCTCGGCCACGGCCTTGAAGATTTCCAGTTGCACCAGATCCACAGTCATTCTCCAATCGTGAAAGAAACGCTCTTTATTATTCAGTTTCCAGAAACCAAACACCACCCTACTCTGAGCGCATCCACTGACTTCGCAGGACGATGCCATGAGCCCGATTTCCAGCCAGACCCACGCCATCTCGATCAACCCCGCCACCGGGGAACAGATCGGTCACTACGCCTTCGAATCCGCTGAAGCCCTCGACGCTGCACTGACCCGTGCCGCGTTCGGCTTCGGAAAATGGAAACGCAAGCCGCTGCAGGACCGCTCCCATGCCCTGACCGCGCTGGCCGGCGCTCTGCGTGACAGCAGCGAGGCCATGGCGACCATGATTACTCAAGAAATGGGCAAGCCGATCGCCCAGGCCCGTGGCGAAATCGAAAAATGCGCCAGGCTCTGCGAGTGGTACGCCGAACACGGCCCGGCCATGCTCAACGCCGAAGCGACCCTGGTCGAAGGCGGCAAGGCGCGCATCGAATACCGTCCGCTGGGGCCGATCCTCGCCGTCATGCCGTGGAACTTCCCGATCTGGCAAGTGCTGCGTGGCGCCGTCCCGGCGCTGATCGCCGGCAACACTTACGTGCTCAAGCATGCGCCGAACGTGATGGGCAGCGCCTATCTGCTGCGCGACGCCTTCACCCGCGCCGGTTTTGCCGACGGCGTGTTCGAAGTGATCAACGTCACCCCGGAAGGCGTGTCCACCGCCATCGCCGATCCACGCATCGCCGCCGTGACCCTGACCGGCAGCGTCCGCGCCGGCATGGCCATCGGCGCACAGGCCGGTGCCGCACTGAAAAAATGCGTGCTGGAGCTGGGCGGCTCCGATCCGTTCATCGTGCTCAACGACGCCGATATCGACGAAGCCGTGCAAGCGGCAGTGATCGGTCGTTACCAGAACTCAGGCCAGGTCTGCGCCGCCGCCAAACGCTTGATCATCGAAGAAGGCGTGGTCGAGGAATTCACCCGCAAATTCGTCGAAGCCACCCGCCAGTTAAAGATGGGCGATCCGTTGTCCGCCGACAACTACATCGGCCCGATGGCCCGTTTCGACCTGCGCGACGAGCTCGATCAACAAGTGCGCGACACCCTGGAAGAAGGCGCCACCCTGCTGCTCGGCGGCAGCAAAGTAGAGGGTTCGGGCAACTACTACGAGCCGACCGTACTGGCCGACGTCACCGACCGCATGACCTCGTTCAAGCAGGAACTGTTCGGCCCGGTGGCCTCGATCATCACCGCTCGCGACTGCGCCCATGCCGTGGCGTTGGCCAACGACAGCGAGTTCGGTCTGACTGCAACGATCTACACCGCCAACGTCGCCCTGGCCCAACAACTGACCAGCGAACTGGAAACCGGTGGCGTGTTCATCAACGGCTACTCCGCCAGCGACCCGCGCGTGACCTTCGGCGGCGTGAAGAAAAGCGGTTTCGGCCGCGAGCTGTCGCACTTCGGCGTGCGCGAGTTCTGCAATGCGCAGACCGTGTGGCTGGATCGCCGCTGATCCATTGAAAAAAGCCCGGAAGCGTTTTGCGCTTCCGGGCTTTTTCATTTATGCCGCAGCCTGTCGGGGTTCCGACACCGTCCGATCCTTGCTCAACAGTCCCAGCACCACAGCCGCCGACACCAGCGTGATGATCGTCAGGATGTGCAGCAGATACTGGAACGCCGAGGCGTAACCCTGCACCAGACGTTCATTGGCCAGGCCCGGAACCGTGTTGATCGCATGGGCCATGTCGCCGGTGGTCACCCGGTGCGCCGTCTCCGCAATCAGCGCGGTGTCTGCACCGCTGGCCACGGCTTGCAGATCGGTATGCAGCAGCGAGGCAAGAATCGCCGCGACACTGGCCAGTGCAATCCCCTCACCCGCCACCCGCACCGTGTTGAAAATCCCGGCCGCCATGCCGGCCCGTTCTTTCGGCACCACGCTGACCGACAATCCATCCATCAAGCCCCACGGAAGGCCCGCGCCGATCCCGATCAACACCATCGGCATCACCAGCGCGAATTTCGGCTCACCGACGTTGTACAGGCTCAGCCAGTGCAGACCCACGGCGGCAATCAAAAAACCAACGCCCGACAAGAGACCCGCCGAGACAAACCGGGTCATCGATGCTGCCAGCATCGGCACCACCAGCATCGGTGCCGACAGCGCCAGCAACAGCAAACCGGCATCGATTTCACTCAAGCCTTCGACGCCGATAAAGCGCAACGGCAGCATGACCACTAGCACGATGTAGCAAAAGCAGGTGCCGATCGGCAGCATCTGCACGCCGATAAAGCGCGGAAAACGGAACAGCGTCAGATCTAGCATCGGACGTTTGACACGCATTTCGATCATGACAAACAGTGCCAGCAACAGCGCCGAAGCGCCCAGCAGACCGACCACCAATGGACTCCCCCAGCCGTTTTCGGGAGCCTGGATCACACCGAACGTGAACAGCGCCAGCATCGAGCTGAACGTCACGGTGCCCGGCCAATCGAGACCGCTGGCGTCGGGGTCGCGGGTTTCACGCATGCGCGGCAGGCCGAAGACCATCGCGATCACGCCGATCAGTGCGGTGAAGACAAAGATTGCACGCCAGTTGAACGCCTCGATCAACGCCCCGGCCACCAGCGGCCCAAACGCCAGACCGATGCCAAACGTGGTGCCGAGCATGCTGTAGGCACGGGTGCGCGCATGGCCTTCGAATTCCTGCGCCAGCGCCGCCGAACCGCTGGCCAGCGCCGCCGCCCCGGCCACGCCCTGGATCGCCCGCAACACATCCAGCCAGACCACCGAAGGCGCCAGGCTCTGGGCAATCGACGCTGCGGTAAACAACAGCATGCCGCCGGTGAACAGGCGTTTACGCCCATAAACGTCAGCCAACGCCCCCGCCGCCATCAGCAGACTGCCGAACGACAACATGAATGCATTGGTGATCCAGGTCAGCGCCACCGGGTTGCCGCCCAAGTCACGACCCATGGCCGGCGTCGCGACCGCGCCACCGGTAAAACTTAACGGAAGGACCAGTGCCGACAGGCAAATGGCCGCGAGGATCAGCAGCTTGTCGCGCTCGCCAGGGTATTGGGAGACAGTTGTCATGGGTTCATCCAATGAATAGAAAATCAGGCTTGATGCGACTTTAAAGCCGTTCCATTGATGCGATAATCCCAACAAAATTACATGACTTTGTGAAAGGTGCTCACTAATGAAAAATCCGTCCACGGCGGATCTGTCGATCTTTCTGAGCATCGCCCAACATCTGAATTTCAGCCGTGCGGCGGTGGATCTGGGCCTGACACCTTCAGCGTTGAGCCACTCGTTGCGGGCTCTGGAAAATCGCCTGGGCGTACGCCTGTTCAATCGCACCACCCGCAGCGTGGCCCTGACCGAGGCCGGCGAACGGCTTTACGGCCGGCTGAAACCGGCGTTTCGCGATATCGAAGATGCGCTCGAAGACCTCAACCACTTTCGTGACAAACCCTCGGGCAACCTGCGCATCACCTCCGGACGCCAGGCATGCGAACTGGTGCTGCTGCCGATCGCCAGCGAGTTCCTGCAGGCCTACCCGGACATTCGTCTGGAGGTGGTCGAAAGCGATGCGCTGCTGGATATCGTCGCTGCCGGATTCGATGCCGGCGTGCGCTTCGGCAATCGGCTGGAGGCGGACATGGTGTCGCTGCCCATCGGGCCGGACCTGCGTTCAGTGGTGGTCGGTTCGCCGGCGTTTTTCCAGCGACATCCTGCGCCGCAGCAACCTGAAGAGCTGCATGCCCTGCCCTGCATCCGCCATCGGTTCCCGAGCGGTTCGATGTACCGCTGGGAATTCGAACGTGGTGGCATTGAACAGGAAATCGACGTCAACGGCCCGCTGACCCTGGGCGATGTCAGCCTGATGGTCGGCCCCGCGCTGCAAGGGCTGGGACTGGCTTATGTGTTCGAAGACATGGTCAGCGAACACCTCGCCGCCGGGCGTCTGGTGCAGGTGCTGGCAGACTGGTGCCCGTACTATCCCGGGCTGCATCTGTATTATCCGAGCCGACGCCATGTACCGGCGCCGCTCAAGGCCTTCATCGATTTTGCCCGCAACGCTCGCCACAGCAAAACGGGCTAGCTACAGGTACTTCAACCAGGCGAGGTCACGTCGCCGAGACTTCAATGCCGAGAACCAGCGCACCGCCGGAAACAGCGCGACCGCCAGCAGCATCGCCGCCAACCACACCGCCGTCACCGACGAGAAACCGAAATAGCTGCCCTGATTGAGCCCGAACAACGCCACGCCGATCAGGTACAGCACCTTCAATGCATACAGGTGCAGCAGGTAGAAAAACATCGGCGCCGAACCGAACACGGTCAGCCAGCGAATCCAGCGTCGATCCTGTGCACGCTCGAACACCAGCAACAACAGCAGCCCGACGCTCACTGTCAGCGTGATGAACAACAGCGACGGCGGGTATTTGGTGATGTTGAAAAAACTCATCAGGGTTTGCAGGCTGCTGTCATTGATCGACCACGGTTTCTCGCCGTAACCGTTGACCAGTCGCAGCACCACGAAACCCACCAGCCCGGCGATGCCAACGATCAGCAAACGTCGCTGCCGCACGCCTGCATCGGCCGCACGTGCGAACCACGGCCCCAGCGCGTAACCCAGACCGATCACGCCGATCCACGGCAGCAACGGGTACGACGTGCGCAAACGCAAACTCTCGCCGACTTCGATCCAGCCGCGGTCATGCAGGATCGCCCACGGCACATGCAGCACCGACTCCGTTGCGAAGTGCAGTCCGTCGAGCAGGTTATGCCCGGCGATGATCGCCAGACTCAGCATCAACAACAGCCAGCGAGGCAACCAGACCAGCAGCGACAGCGTGATCATGCTCAGGCCGATGGCCCAGATCACTTGCAGGTAGATCACGGTCGGCGGCAGCTGGAACGTCCAGGCGAAATTCACGAGGGTGAATTCGAGCGCTACCAGAAACAGTCCGCGCTTGAACAGAAAGGCACTGACGTCAGCCTTGCCGTCGTACTTCTCGCCGAACAGCCACGCCGACAATCCGGTCAGCAGCACGAACACCGGCGCGCACAAATGCGCCAAAGTGCGGCTGAAGAACAGCGCCGGCTCTGTGCTGGCAATGTCCATCGGATCGGACACCTGACGATGCAGCAGAAAGGTTTCGCGCACGTGATCGAGCAACATGAACAGAATCACCAGGCCACGCAGCGCATCAATGGACAGCAACCGGCCAGTCGCCGAGGGGGCAGAACGGGGAACCGCAATCGTCATGGGGGTATCGCAATCGAAAGGTTGATCGATGCAGCCGCCCGAAAGCGGCCGCACAATTTGCGTTACCTTATAACATGAAAAACCGATCCAATCGCCAGCGATTCTCAAACAGCGATCACGCTGTACGCAGGGTTTCCAGCACGACTTGCAACGGATGGCGCAACTGTTGATCGGCCTGGCGCTTGACCTGACTGCGGCAGGAATAACCGGTGGCCAGTGCCTCGCCCTTCTCCACCGGAGCCTCGATCTGCTTCGCCCAGGACTGCTCGTAAATCACCGCAGAGGTCTGGCGATTGCGCGCTTCGTGCCCGTAAGTGCCGGACATTCCGCAGCAACCGGTGGCCTGCGTCGTCAGCTTCAGGCCGACCCGTTCGAACACCTGCTCCCATTGCCGGGTCGCGGCGGGCGCATTGGTTTTCTCGGTGCAGTGCGCCAGCAGACGGAAGGTTTCCTCGCGGCGCCGATCGACTGGCTCCGGCATGACGTTGAGCAGCCATTCCTGCACCAGCGCCACCTCCGGGCATTTTTCCATCCCCGGCACTTTCAGGTATTCCTGGCGATAAACCAGAGTCATCGCCGGGTCGAGCCCCACCAGCGGCACGCCCATTTCGGCCAGTGCGTGCAGTTGCCCGGCATTGCGCAACGCCGCACGATTGAACGCCGAGAGGAAACCCTGCACGTGCAGCGGCTTGCCGTTGGCACTGAACGGCGCCAGATACACCTGATAGCCCAGTCGCGAAATCAGCTCGATCAGATCCGCCAGCAATGGTGCTTCGAAATACCGGGTGAACGCGTCCTGCACCAGCACCACACTGCGCTCGCGTTGCGCCTGAGTCAGCGCCGACAGCACCTCGACCGACGCCGGCTGAACCTGCCAGCGGCGCATCGCCGCGTGGAAATCGAAACGACTGAGTAACGGCACATCGACCATTCCACCAAGACGCTCGATCAAGCGACGGCTGAACGAAGCCCCCATCAAACCGTTGTAGAGAAACGGAATCCGCGCCATGTACGGAATCGTGTATTCCAGCGAGGCAATCAGATAATCCCGCGCCGGCCGCAGATAACGGGTGTGGTACAGCTCGAGAAAACGGGAGCGGAAGTCCGGCACGTTCACTTTCACCGGGCACTGCCCCGCGCAAGATTTGCACGCCAGGCAGCCGGCCATGGCGTCGTACACCTCATGGGAGAAGTCCTGTTCCTGCGCACGGCTGTTGCGCCAGCGCTGCAGCAACGTACTGAAAAACGGCGGACGGCGACTGGCATCGGACAACACATCGACACCCGCCTCGCCCTGCAAACGCAGCCATTCGCGAATCAGCGAGGCGCGGCCTTTTGGCGACTGCGCACGCTGGCGAGTGGCTTTCCACGACGGGCACATCGCATCGTCAGGATCGAAGTTGTAGCAGGCGCCGTTACCGTTGCAGTGCATCGCTGCACCGTAGTCCTGCCAGACTTTCTCGTCGATCTGCCGGTCCAGTTCGCCGCGCAGGGTCACTTCGTCAATCTTCAGCAATGCAGCGCCGGGAATATCCGGCGTGGCGATCTTGCCGGGGTTGAACTGGTTGAACGGATCGAACGCCGCCTTCAAGGCTTGCAACGCCGGGTACAAATCACCGAAGAAGGCCGGCGCGTATTCCGAGCGCAGGCCCTTGCCGTGCTCGCCCCACAGCAGGCCACCGTAACGCTGGGTGAGCGCGGCGACGCCGTCCGACACCGGTCGCACCAGCGCGGCTTGTTGCGGGTCTTTCATGTCGAGAATTGGCCGTACGTGAAGCACGCCGGCATCGACATGGCCGAACATGCCGTATTGCAATTGATGGCTGTCGAGCAGGTCACGCAGTTCGGCGATGTATTCGGCCAGGTGTTGCGGTGGCACGGCGGTGTCTTCGACAAACGGCTGCGGCCGCGCTTCACCGGCAACGTTGCCGAGTAAACCCACTGCGCGTTTGCGCATGCCATAGACGCGATTCACCGCCGCATGCCCGACGGCCAGCGTGTGGCCGAGGCGCTCGACCGTGGCGTCGGTGCCCAGGTGCTGGACGAAAGCCTCGACCCGGCCTTGCAGTTCCTCGGGATCGTCGCCGCAGAACTCCACCAGGTTGATCCCCAATGTCGGCCGCTCGGCGCTTTCCGGGAAGTATTCGGCGACGCCGTGCCAGACGATGTCCTGCATCGCCAGCAACAGCACTTTGGAGTCCACGGTTTCAATCGACAGCGGCTTGAGTGCCATCAACGCGCGGGCATCACGCAACGCGTCCATGAAGCCGCCATAGCGAATGTTCACCAGCATGGTGTGCTTGGGGATTGGCAAGACGTTGAGCTTGGCCTCGACCACAAACCCCAGCGAACCTTCAGCACCGCACAGCACGCTGTTGAGGTTGAAACGGTTGTCGGCCTCGCGCAGGTGCGCCAGGTCGTAGCCGGTCAGGCAGCGGTTGAGATCGGGAAAGGTTTCCCGGATCAGCTCGCCCTGCTCATCAATGATCTGCCGCGCACAGCGATACACCTCGCCGGCCCGGCCTTCACGGGCGCATTCCGCTGCCAGCTCACTTTCTTCAAGTGGGCGGCCGTGCAAGCGCTCGCCCCCGCGCAGGACCATGTGCAGTTCCAGTACGTGGTCGCGGGTCTTGCCGTAGGTGCAACTGCCCTGGCCGCTGGCGTCGGTGTTGATCATGCCGCCAACGGTGGCGCGGTTCGAGGTCGACAGTTCCGGAGCGAAAAACAGCCCGGCGGATTTCAGCGCGGCGTTCAGTTGATCCTTCACAACACCGGCCTGCACCCGCACCCAACGCTGTTCAACGTTGATTTCGAGGATGCGGTTCATGTGCCGCGACAGGTCGACGACGATACCGTCGGTCAACGACTGGCCGTTGGTGCCGGTGCCGCCACCGCGAGGGGTGATCACCACTTTCTGGTACGCCGGTTCGGCGATCAGACGGGCCAGCAGCGCCACGTCGTCGGCGTCACGCGGGAATACCGCCGCTTGCGGCAAGCGCTGATAGATCGAGTTGTCGGTGGCCAGCACCACGCGGCTGGCGTAGTCGGCACTGATTTCGCCACGAAAGCCGCTGGTTTCAAGGGCTTTGAGAAACTGTTGGTAGTCGGTGTTCAACGCGGTGGAAGGCGATAGTTGGGCAATCATCGGGCGTGCAATCTCGGTCAAAAACGGGCCGTGTGGCGGTGAACAGTTGTGCGCAAGGAATGATTGCGTCACGCTCCCGCCATCTCATAGGCCTTATGTTCATTGCAGAGCGATGTCGGGACAACCGTAAAATTGACCCGCAATCCATGACTAAAACGAATGAATCCGCGAACCCTTACTCCCTCGATGTCGTTGCTGCTGGCGTTTGAAGCCGCCGCACGCCATGAAAGCTACACCCGCGCCGCTCACGAACTGTCGCTGACCCAAAGCGCGGTCAGTCGTCAGGTGCAGATCCTGGAAAAGATGCTTGGCATGCGCCTGTTCAGCCGCGAAGGCCGGCGGGTGGTCCTTACCGACGTCGGGCGTATGTATCAGCGTGAATTGTCCGAAGCCCTCGGGCAGATTCGCAGCGCAACGCTGCAAGCCATGGCGTTTGGCTCGGGCATTCACAGCCTGCGCCTGGCGACCCTGCCAACCTTCGGCTCAAAATGGCTGCTGCCACGCTTGAAGGATTTCTACACCGCGCACCCCGGCATGACCGTGCACCTGCATTCACGCATCGAAGCCATCGACTTCGACACCAGCGAGATCGACGCGGCGATTTACGTCGGCGGCGGTGACTGGCCGGGGCTGACCGCCCACCGCCTGCACACCGAAGAACTGGTGGTGATCGCCAGCACGCAGCTGTCCGATGCCGAACGTCTGGCTGCCGACAAGGATATCGCCGGGCAACTGCTGCTCAACGTCAGCAGCAATGCCCAGGCGTGGAGTGAATGGTTCAGTCATCACGCCCTGCCCCATCGCAGCATGCGCATCGGTCCCAGCTTCGAGATGACCTCGCACCTGATCCAGGCCGTGCGCGCCAATATCGGCATCGGACTGGTGCCGAGGATTCTGGTGGAGGATGAACTGCACAACGGTGAGTTGGTGCAACTGGGGGAGCCGATCAGCAGTCGGCGCAGCTACTACCTGGTGTACCCGGCGCGTAATGAATCGCTGGCGTCGCTGAAGGCGTTTCGGGATTGGCTGGTACAGACGCTCTGAGTTGAATGAGCGATGTTCGGGTGGATTACGTTTCTGCTGCGCAACCCACCGTGTAAACGAGCATTCCGCTTACCGACATCACCGACTGACAGGCAAAAAAAAGCAGAAAACGCTCACACGCTTTCTGCTTTTTTCATATCGACAGCATGGCCGTCAAAGGCAATCGCGCACCGATTTGCGCAGCGAGCCGGACTTGGCCCATGGCGGCCCCTGGTACAGCGACACACGGCTGCCATCCTTGTACTTCACGATATCGAGAATCTCGTCGGCAGTGACGATGCTTGGCGCCGTGATCCTGTAACCATTGGAAATCGCGACCTGGGATGTCTTGGAGATATCCTGTTGCCACAACGGCAGCACGCAGGCGGCGTACTCCTTGGGAGCCTTGCCACTGATCTTGCTGAAGTTCGGTTCGCCCGGCACGAGTGACGCCGGCAGAGAACAACCGGCCAACGCGGCCATCATCAGGCCCCCGATCAACATCCGCATAAAGAATCCTTCATCTGAAAAGTCGCGAATTTACCCTGTTACTGTTTGAACATCCATCGTGGCGCAATGCTCGCGCCCCGAAACCCGGGCTTTTCCCGCTTTCGACGTGAACCGCTCCGACCAATGGCAGTCGATTCACAGCCATTCGGCCCGGTGACCGATCGCCCTTGCCCTCTCTTGCGAAAATGCGGCTACTATTTTCTACCGAGAATGTTCCGGAGGTGATCATGCGGCTCAATGAATACGAACATGAACTTCAGCGTGACCTGCAAAGTGTTGCATCAGACCTGCGATGGTCGGCAGTCGACCTCAAGCGCATTGCCGAGCAATTGCGCAAATCCGGCAACGAGGCGGATGCGCAGACGGTGCTCAGATCCTGCGAGGTGCTGCAAAGTGACGAGGAACGTCTGCAGCTCTATGCCAGGGAAGTAAAAGCCCGCGCCATCAGCCGAACGAAAGTCCACTGACCCTTGATCCTGCAACAAAAAGCCCCGGACAACCGGGGCTTTTTCATTGCAGGCCTTCAACCTGTCTTGCGGTCGTGCGTGCGGCTCTTGTAACCCGGAAGTGCAGCGGCATACGCCAGCGCCTCCTCCCGGCTGGCGAAAGACGCCAGTCGATCACCCTGCGTGCAGACCCGCCACGGGCCGTTGTTCACACTGAGTACGTCATAGCCATTCATGTGCATTCTGTTCAGTATCGCCATGCTCATAGGCACCTCCTGTCGACTATCGATAGTCCAACTGCACATTTTCACCTTACACCGGGTTCGCCACCGCGTGCCGACCAGACGTCGCCCACTTCGGCGTCAAGTGTCTGGCACTTTTGCGTTTTTCGACCACTCTGACATCACAAGGGCGCCTAAACCAAGGCACGGCGTGAATATTGCATTTTCATGACAGAATCATGACATCCGGCAACCGAGTAACAAATGAAAGTACGTGCAACCATCATCTGCGAACAGGATCGACACATTCTCCTGGTACGCAAACCCCGATGCCGCTGGAACTTGCCGGGCGGCAAGGTCGAGCCCGGCGAGGCCAGGGTTGACGCCGCGACACGCGAACTTGAGGAAGAAACCGGCCTGCTCGCCGATGGCTTGCTGTATCTGATGGAGCTGGAGGCCGGCAGCACCCGCCACCATGTCTATGAGGCATCGGTGCTGAATATTGAAGAAGTCCGGCCGCAGAACGAAATCGTCGATTGCATCTGGCATCCGCTGGACGCAGTGCAGAACCTGAGTGTCAGCGAAGCGACTCTGCAAATCGTCCGGGCCTTTCAGCGCCGCCTCTGAGTCAGCCGGCGAACGCCCGGCGCCCGGCACTCATTTCAGTGCGCAACTCACCGATGAAGTTGGAGATGTCACGAATGGTGACCAGATGTTCCGGCGATACGCCGTTGAGCAGCAGATCGACCCGCCCGCTGTCAGGTTCGTAAACCTTGATCTGCAACAGCCCCTGCCCCGTTTCCGTGCAATCACAGCAAAGGGGCGAAAAGCCGGATTCGACGATGCGGCAAATGTCGGCAATGGCAAGCATGGGTGGACGCCTCGTGGGCGAAGGATCGGTCGACCCATTGAGCATAGATGAGCGTTTCGACCTTGCGCGAGCGGCAGACAGCGAAAAAATGCCAAGCGCTTCACATCTTTGAATCGGCACACTCAATTGGCGTCGCGGCCCCAGATCCAGTTCCAGATTCCCGGCAGCCGAACCGGGTCCGAACTCTTCTGCACCGTACGCGCCAGCGCGGCTTTTTCCAGCAGCGCATGATCGTCATAGAACGGCTTGTCCGCCAGGCGCACGCCGGTGGCTGCGGCGCTGTCGAGCAGAATCTGCAGATACTCGCGGGCATGTCGCGCGGTATAGCGGTTGAGGTCATGGAACGTCACCACCACCGGGATCACCCCGTCCACCGTCGGCAATTCACCGAGGGCGATTCGCTCACGCACTTGCGACAGCTGACGCAACAGGTTCGCCCGACGCCGTGGGCTGGCATTGAAGCCCCAGATCTTGCCGTCATTGGCGCTCAGATCGGTCAGTAACACATGCAGACCATGTTTCTGATACGCCGCGAACGTACGTTTGTCGTAATTCCAGAATGGCGGACGCAGCAGCACCGGAGGCGCGCCGGTGATCGCCGCGATGTCCGCCGTGCCATTGGTGAGTGACGTTTCGAGTTCCTGCGGATCGAGCGAGCGATGGTTGGTGTGCCAGTGGGTCGCCGTATGAAAACCCAGAATGTGACCTTCATCGTGTTCGCGATGCATGATCCGCCGGCCGATCTCGCTGTTGCCGGCCCTTGGCGCACGGGTCTGGACGAAAAACACCGCTTTGATATCAGGCTGCAGCGGGTTGTCTTTCAGACTGTCGAGTACGGTTTCGGTCGGATTGTAGAAACTCGAGGCACTGGGACCGTCATCGAAGGTCAGCAGAAATTTCACCGGAGCCTGCGCATCCAGACGCGATCGGGTCTGCTCAGTCATTTCGATAGGGGCCGCAATACACCCCGCCAGCCCGCTGATGATAGCTACAGCGCAGAAAAGCTTGAACCAGAGTTTCATGTTTTGCCTTGAGCCCGACCGTTGCGGTCACGTTGTCGATTGGCAAAACTCCCTCGCCGCTGCTGCCTCCCTGCGACCCACCGAAATGGGCCGAGGTTGGATAAAGATAACAGGGTTTTGTTCCAGTGCTCACTCAGTGCGCCAATGCCTGCTGGAACGAGGTATCGATAATGCCTGCCGTGGCCAGCGGAGCCGGCAGCGCCTTGACCTTGAACAGGAAGTCCGCGGTGCCTTGCAGATCGGCAGCGGCTTGCTGATCCACCGGACCGACGGTCATGTGCGCCTGGCGCAACCAGTGCCGCGAGACTTCCTGATCGAGATTGGCCTTCTTCGCCCACAGGTCCGCGTATTCGTCGGTATGGTTGTCAACCCACGCCCGGGCCTGTTTCAGGCGCCCAAGAAAGTCGGCAATCGCCTCACGCTTGCTGTCGATGGACGGCGCGGAAGCGGCGATGGCGCTCAAGCCCGGCATGAGGTTTTTTGCGGTCAGAATCGGTCGTGCGCCTGAAAACACGATCTGCTGGGAAATGTACGGCTCCCACACCGGGAAAGCATCGATGCTGCCCTGAGGCAAAGCCGCAGCGGCGTCGATCGGCATCAGTTTGACGAATTCGACGTAGTTCTCCGGCAGGCCGCCCTGCTCCAGCGCTCGCAGGGTCAACTGCTGACTCCAGGCACCCGGCCAGTAGGCGACTTTCTTGCCCTTCAGGTCCTCGATGGTTTTCACCGGCGAATCTTTGGGCACCAACAGAGCGATGGTGTCCGGGTTCTGCCGTGACACACCGATCAGTTTTACCGGCGCCTGCTTGGCAGCGAGGAACAGAAAGCCCGAATCGCCGAGAAAGCCCAGGTCCAGCGAACCGGTCTGCAACGCCTCAGCCAGCGGTGCGGCGGCCTGGAAGTGTTTCCAGTCGACGGTGTAAGGCGCGTCCTTCTAGACGCCGGACGCTTCTACCGAGGCGCGGATGTTGTAGTAATTCTGGTCACCGACGTGCAGGACCAAGGGATCAGCAGCGTAGGTCAATGGCGTGGCAAACAATGCGCTGGTCAACGCGGCGCGTAGGAAACGGGAGAGCTTCATGGCGAGTCCTGCAAAGGGGATTTTTATAGACCATAACGCTCTTACAAATCTAATTTGAAATTCGATTAGCGCATAAGCTCAGCACTGTCGATGAACGCTGTCTGTCTGGCAACAGTGGCGCGGCACAGTGTTTGTCCTGCAACAGTTCAAAGCGCACAAACCCTCTGAAAACCCCGTAAACACGGCGCTCAAGGCGTATGGCACAGAGCCTGCAATATTCCATTCATGCAGGAAGCATTCGATAAAAATATCTTTTTTGACATAAGAACCTGTTGCCTTGCCGGAGCGTGCCCATGAAATCCCCTTTACCGTTTTCCCGAGTAAAAACCCTGCTCGCGGCCTGCGCTGTGGCCCTGAGCCTGCAACCTTTCGCCCGGGCGGAGCAATCGCCACCCGCCGAAGTGCATCTGGACTATGCCTATTACTCGCCGGTCAGCCTGGCGCTCAAGCATTTGGGCTATCTGGAAAAGGCCCTGCCTCAGAGCAAGGTCAGTTGGGTGTTGAGCCAGGGCAGCAACCGTTCGCTGGAGTACCTCAACAGCGGCGGCGTGGACTTCGCTTCGTCCGCCAGTCTTGCCGCCGTGCTGAGCCGCGCCAACGGCAGCCCGATCAAATCGGTGTACGTCTACAGCCGCGCCGAATGGACCGCGCTGGTGGTGCGCAAGGACTCGCCATACCAGACCGTTGCCGACCTCAAGGGCAAGAAAATCGCCGCCACCAAAGGCACCGACCCGTACCTGTTCACCTTGCGCAGCCTGCAACAGGCCGGGCTGAAAAAAGACGATGTGGAACTGGTGCACCTGCAACACCCGGACGGCCGCACCGCCCTGGAAAAAGGCGACGTCGACGCCTGGGCCGGACTCGATCCGCACATGGCCGCCAGCCAGGTGCAGGCAGGCTCACGCCTGCTGTACCGCAATCGCGACTTCAACAGCTACGGCGTGATCAGCGTCACCGAGCAATACGCCAAGGAACATCCACAAACCATCGACACTGTGATCAAGGCCTACGAACAGGCCCGCGAGTGGTCGGTGAAGAACCCGGACGAGCTGGCCAAGTTGCTCGCCAGCGAATCCGGCCTGCCGCTGGACGTGGCCAGGCTGCAACTGTCGCGCACCGACCTCGGCAGTCCGCAACTGACGGCGAAGGACGTGCTCGCCTCGAAAGCCGCCGCGCCGATTCTGGTCTCCGAAGAGCTGGTGCGCCGTGGAGTGAATGTCGATCAGGTGATCGATCAATTGATCGACACCGGTTTCCAGCAAGTCGCCGCCGCCCAGTAACCGATCAGGCTCACCGCAAATCCGCGCCCGACGCGGATTTGTCGTGAGCGGAGTACCGTCCATGAGCAATGACCTGCCCGCCCGCCTCGCCGTGTCGCTGCCGCGCCCGCAACCCCGGCCGTTGAATCCGCTCTGGCAGCGGCGTCTGAAGGGGCTGGCCCTGCCGCTGCTGATCGTGATCGCCCTGGAGATCATCGTGCGCGTCGGCTGGCTGCCGTCCTATCAGATGCCTGCACCGAGCGAAGTCGCCCTGACCCTCGCCGATCTGGCCGAAGGCGCACTGTGGAAACACATCGGCGCCAGCCTGATTCGCGTGCTGATCGGGTTTGCCATTGGTGCAAGCCTTGCCCTGGTATTTGCGGCATGGGTCGGCCTGAGCCGGGAGGCCGAGGCGTACCTGGAACCGACCTTTGCCGCGTTGCGTTCGATCCCGAGCCTGGCCTGGGTGCCGCTGTTGCTTTTATGGCTGGGCATCGACGAGACCTCGAAAATCGTCCTGATCGCCATTGGCGCTTTCTTCCCGGTGTACGTCAACGTGGTCGCGGCGATCCGTAACATCGACCGCAAACTGGTGGAAGTCGGCCACATCTATGGTTTCACTCACCTGCAACTGGTGCGCCGGATTCTGCTGCCCGCCGCCCTGCCCGGCCTGTTCACCGGGCTGCGCAGCGGCATGAGTCTGGCGTGGATGTTTCTGGTGGCGGCCGAACTGATCGCAGCGACCAAGGGCTTGGGCTACCTGTTGAGTGACGGGCGCGAAACCTCGCGACCGGACATCGTGCTGGCGGCGATCATCGTGTTGGCGCTACTGGGCAAAATCAGCGACGGCCTGCTCGCCGCCCTCGAACGTCGATGGCTGGCCTGGCGCGATACCTTCAGCGGCCAGGGCAGCAAGGACTGATCCGCGCAACTAAGCTGAACCTTCAGGCAGTGTTCGCCGGAGGTTCGGCCGATGTGCGGAAGACTTTCGCAATACCGCGGCATCCACGATTTCGTTGCGGTGCTGAGCATTCCCGATGCGCTGATCAATCACGTCGGCGACGCACCGCTGGCGCGCTACAACGCGGCGCCCACCACTGCACTGGCGGTCCTCCATCAACACGAACAACGCGTGTACGCCGATAACCTGCGCTGGGGCTGGCGCCCGCACTGGGCGAAGGATCGTGCAGCCCCCATCAATGCCCGCGTGGAGAAAGTCGTCCACGGCCCCTTCTTTCGTGCGATCTGGCGCCATCGTCTGATCGTGCCGGTCGACAACTGGTTCGAATGGGTCGATGGGCCGGACAAGAGCCGACAACCCTGGCTGATCCATCGGGCCGATCATCAGGCGATTTTCTGCGCGGCCATCGGCCAGTTTCCCGCGCCCGGCTCGCCACCACGGGATGACGACGGCTTCGTCATCATCACTGCCAACAGCGAAGGCGGCCTGCTCGATGTGCATGACCGGCGCCCGATCGTGCTGCGCGCCGAACGGGTGCAGGAATGGCTCGATCCCGCCACGCCCACCGAACGCGCCGAGCAGATGTTGCTGTTCGAAGCCGAACCCAGCGAAGCGTTCCAATGGCACAAAGTCGGCAAAGCGGTGGGCAACTCCCGCAATCAGGGTGCGGAATTGATTGAAGCGGTGACGTAAATAAATGCCGATGCGGTGCGTTATCAAGCGCAGGAATCCACGAATTGAATCCTGCGCGTTACACCCGGTGTTTCAAACGCGAAACATTCAACATAAACAGTCGTTTGATTGAACTAACCGCCTGTCTGACATTTCAACCGTCATACATACATTTACAAACACTACAGATAGCATGCGCGCCGCATTTCCTTTTGGCATACCAGTTGACCAAAGAGTCAGCAAAACCAGGAATACCCTCCAAACTTAACAAGCCTTGCAGAGAACTAAGTTGCGCGACGATTTTGCAATCAAACAGGCCAATGGCCTGGAGTGTATCTATCTGTCCATGACAGAACGCTTTCAGCTCGACTGTTTTATCGGCCACTACATAAAGACTCGAAACCTGCGTGACGTCCCCGAGATCGATCGCATCCTGCGCACCGCCCTCGAAAGCTATCCCTGCCACCCGCCAGTGATGGTCAACGAGCTCAATGCCTGGATCGACAAGACCTTGGGCTATCGGGCCGCACACCCCGACTTCACACAGCTGGAAGAGCTTTGATGAAACGAAAAAGCCCCGCACTCGCGGGGCTTTTTCGTTGCAGGGTTCAGGGCTTGAGAGGACGTTCCTGGTCACGATCGGACAACTCGCGGCTGTCGTCGTGTTTCCAGGTCTGCTCCTTGTGTTTCTCCCGCTCGATCTCTTCTTCGCTCGGTTCTTCATCTTCTTCGGGACGTTTCTGCTCGGTTGCCATGTTCACCTCGCTATCTAAAAGTCATCTTTCAAGCGTAGAACACCCGCAACTTATAGCCACCAGCGCAAGAGGAAGAAGAACGCCATGCTCAATAGCATGCTGAGCAACGTATTGCGCGTGTAGATCACCAGTCCGATGGCCACTAACGAACTCAGCAGATAAGGGTTGTCCCACTGCAGATTCAGCTGTTTGTCCGGCATGAACACGATCGGTCCACAAATCGCGGTCAACATGCCCGGTACGGCGAAACCCAGAAATTGTCGTGCGTTGCTGCTCAAGCGCACCGGCAATCGAGGTTCGAGAAATACGTAGCGGTTGAGGAACACCAGAATTCCCATGCCGAAAATCACTGCCCAGACCATCATGTGCGCTCCCGATACAGCTTGTTGCAGACAAACCCCGCCATCATTCCCGCCAGTCCCGACAGCACCAGCGCCGAACCCCACTGCCAGTAACTGAACAACACCGAGCAGAACAGCGACACCGCCACACACACCACTGTCGGCACATTGCGCACCACGGGTGTGATCAGTGCAATGAATGTGGCGGCAATCGAGAAGTCCAGACCCAGGTGCTCAAGCCCCGGAATACTGCTGCCCAGAACGATGCCGGCCAGGGTGAAGAGGTTCCACGCGATGTAGAACGTCAGGCCGACGCCGAGGGCGTACCAGCGGTTGAACTGCTGACGGTCGTGCTGACTGGTCAGGGCGAACAGTTCGTCAGTGAGCAGAAAACCAAGGCCGACACGCCAGCGCCCCGGCAACGGTGAGATCACGTGGCGCATGCTCATGCCATAAAGCAAATGCTGCGACGTCAACAGCAAGGTGGTCAGCAGAATCGAGAAAATCCCCGCGCCGCCCTTGAGCATGCCGATCGCCACCAGTTGCGCGGCACCGGCAAACACGATGGTGGACAAGCCCTGCCCTTGCAGCGGCGTGAGGTTGGCTTCGATCGCCATGGAGCCGGCCAACAGCCCCCACGGCGCAGTTGCCAGGGATAGCGGCATGATCGCCGCGGCTCCGCGAAGAAAGGCACTGCGCGGCATTAATGAGTCAGACATAACACTCTTCAACCGTGAGACAAGACCCCGGACTTTGCCCGCAAACGCCATCGGCTGGCTTGAACAATCTTGCGCAGTTGCGAGAATTCGCCCAGCCATGAGCCGCCGACCGGCGTACCATTGCAGCCATTCACATCTGCGTCAGGGAGACGACATGTTGTATCGAATTGCCGCCGACGGGCTGGTGCTGTTTCACCTTTCGTTCATTCTGTTCGTGCTGTTCGGCGGGCTGCTGGTGCTCAAGTGGCATCGAGTGGCCTGGCTACATCTGCCGGCCGCCACCTGGGGCGTGATGGTCGAGGTACTGCACCTGACCTGCCCGTTGACCTATTGGGAAAACCTGATGCGCCACGCCGCCGGGCAAACCGAATATGCCGGCGGTTTCATCGAGCATTACGTCTGGCCGATCATCTACCCGGCGGGACTTACCCCACAGATTCAACTGGCGCTGGGCAGCGTGGTACTCGCAATCAACCTGCTCGTCTACGGGCGCCTGATCCGCCAGTGGCAACTGCGTCGCGCCGCACGCATTCCGTTTTAGCGCGCTTTCAAAGCGTCCAGCCAGGCCGGATCGAGGCGCGTCTGATCGGTGTCCAGACCGAGCGCCTGCATCCGTGTCTTGTGCGCTTCGACTTCCCGATTCAATTGCGCGTGATCGCTGGAGTTGCCGTCCAGTTCATGCATTTGCGTCAGGCCGAGATGATAGAAACGCAGCACCTTCATCGCAGTCGGATCGCCCGTCTCAACCGCCGCCGTCACCTGATGCATGACGTTGGTGACGCTCATCAGGCTGCGCTTTAGCCGCCAGCCGTATACCGCCGGGGCCATCCAGGTCTGGTTCCAGAAACGCCCGCGCAGCAACGCCGCCGTCAGCAGGAATGCGCCGAATACCCCGCCAACATTGAACCGCAGATTATCCCCGCCCGGCTCGCCGAACAGCGCCACCGCCACGGTCGAGAATGCCATCGCCAACACCAGGAACAACACCGCGATGATCAGCGTGCTGCGCCGGGTCTGCTGGCGATAAGTAATGGCATCGATCGGTTGAATCTCGAACATCGCGACAGGCTTCCATGGCTTGAAATAAAAAGAGGCTGGCGCATTATCGCCTCTGAGGCGGATTTAGCTATGCTGGAGCTCCTTTTCATCTTTTCATCGTCCAGCGGGGGACATGGCGATACCACGCAGATCGTGCCATCTTCATTCATGGATACACTCTATTCGGATGCCATTGGCCAGCCGGCAATGACATCGTTTTAAGGATCACTGCATGACCCAACGACACGTAATCAACGCCTCGGTCAGCCCAAAAGGCAGCCTGGAAACCCTTTCCCAACGTGAAGTTCAGCAACTGAGCCAGGCCGGAACCGGCAGCACCTACACCCTCTTCCGCCAGTGCGCCCTGGCCATCCTCAACACCGGCGCCCATGTCGACAACGCAAAAACCATTCTGGAAGCCTACAAGGACTTCGAAATCCGCATCCACCAACAGGATCGCGGCGTGCGACTGGAACTGCTGAACGCCCCGGCCGACGCCTTCGTCGACGGCGAAATGATCGCCAGCACCCGGGAAATGCTGTTCAGCGCCCTGCGCGACATCGTCTACACCGAAAACGAACTCGATGCCCTGAGCATCGACCTCAGCACTTCCCAGGGCATCAGCGACTACGTCTTCCACCTGCTGCGCAACGCGCGCACCCTGCGTCCGGGCGTCGAGCCGAAAATTGTGGTGTGCTGGGGCGGCCACTCGATCAACACCGAAGAATACAAATACACCAAGAAAGTCGGCCACGAACTGGGCCTGCGCAGCCTCGACATCTGCACCGGCTGCGGCCCCGGCGTGATGAAAGGCCCGATGAAAGGTGCGACCATCGCCCACGCGAAGCAGCGGATTCATGGCGGTCGCTATCTGGGCTTGACCGAGCCGGGCATCATCGCTGCCGAAGCGCCGAACCCGATCGTCAATGAGCTGGTGATCCTGCCGGACATCGAAAAGCGCCTGGAAGCCTTCGTCCGCGTTGGCCACGGCATCATCATCTTCCCGGGCGGCGCCGGCACTGCCGAAGAATTCCTGTACCTGCTGGGCATCCTGATGCACCCGGACAACGCCGGCCTGCCGTTTCCGGTGATCCTGACCGGGCCGAAACATGCCGCGCCGTACCTGGAACAACTGGACGCCTTCGTCACCGCCACCCTCGGCGAGGCAGCGAAGCAGCACTACGAAATCATCATTGACGACCCGGTCGAAGTGGCTCGGCAGATGACCGCGGGCCTCAAAGCCGTGAAGCAGTTCCGCCGCGAGCGCGCCGACGCGTTCCACTTCAACTGGCTGCTGAAGATCGACGAAGGCTTCCAGCGCCCGTTCGATCCGACCCACGAAAACATGGCCAACCTCAAACTGCATCGCGACCAGCCGCCCCACGAACTGGCGGCCAACCTGCGCCGCGCGTTTTCCGGGATCGTCGCCGGCAACGTCAAGGACAAGGGCATCCGTCTGATCGAGGAACACGGGCCGTACCAGATCCGTGGTGACGCCGCGATCATGCAGCCCCTCGATCTACTGCTCAAAGCCTTCGTCGCCCAGCACCGGATGAAACTGCCGGGCGGCGCGGCGTATGTGCCGTGCTATCGCGTGGTGTCCTGACCATCAATGTACAAGCCCTGAAGACCCGTTCTTCAGGGCACCCCACAACATTGTGGAAGCGGGCTTGCCCGCGAAGGCGCCATCGAATTCAGCATCATTGTTGACTGACAGACCGCTTTCGCGAGCAAGCTCGCTTCCACAAAAAGAGTGTGAACCCACCACATCCCGATCCTGATGCTCACCGCCCGCGACGACCAGACCGACCGCGTCCTCGGCCTGGAAACGGGCGCCGAATCCTGATGGATTTGTATCGCTCTGTATAAATTCGCCGCGCAGATACGTAACCCGTGTTTTCGGGCCCCATCACCACATATCAGCGATACACCCTCGCGGTTGAATGAACCCACCAGAAAGCACTGGCTCACTCATCTCAAACGCAAGGAGAAGCACCATGTTCAAGTCCTCGAAATCCCTGGTACTCGCACTCAGCCTGCTCGGCGGCCTGGCTTTGGCCGACCTGGCATCCGCCAGCTCCCAGCCGCTGATCGCCGAATACGGTTCGGAAAACCTGCAGAAGGATCGCGTTGCCGAAGGTGGCGCGGATCGCTTGCAGGAACTGCGTGAGCGGGTGGCTGAAGGTGACGCCGACCGTTTGCAGGAGTTGCGTGAGCGGGTGGCTGAAGGCGGCGCCGACCGCTTGCAGGAGTTGCATGAGCGCGTCGCCGAGGGTGGTGCCGACCGCTTGCAGGAACTGCGCGAACGTTCCGCCCGCAGCGTGCTGGTCGCCGAGAACCGTCCCGAGTTCGGTTCCAAGTACCAGCGCTACTGATCATTTGTACCGGCTGTTGTCGATTCCTGCCGGGGGCGCTCTGCCCCCGCAGCGATCACTAACGATAAGCCTTGTTCTCTGACACAAACGCCCCGCTGTTTCCCCAAGACAGCCACCGGTACGCAGCCTGCGCGAGGCCGATCACCTGGGCCGGATCACCGTGCCGCGCTGATCACGCATCAACGTCTTTGATAACAACTATCTGAAAAGGTGTTTTTTCTTCTGGCGCCGGTCGCCCTAAAGTGGCAGTCACCTTCCTCCCACTTTCTGGTACAGACCCATGAAAGACTTCATTGCCCTTGGGTTTATCGTCGCCCTGATCGGTGCCACTTCCGCCGCAATCGCCAGCGCACATGGCCACGGGCCGGCTGTCGCCATGACCGGTACCGTGAATGTCGACACCGTTGGCATTGACCGTGAGGCCCGTGGCAGTGTGGAGCAGAATCTTTACGTCGCGCAAAACGATTCCGGATTCGCCTACGACTATTGAGCCACCAGCCGCGTGGCCAACGCCTTGGCCTGCGACGCAACATCGGTCACCGCCGTACTTTCCCACCACATCCCTCTCAGTGGCGGGCCCATCGCGAACAGTCTTTGTGACGCTTTCCCCTGCGCATCCTGCACCGCACCATCCTCTGCCGCCGCGATCCCCAGCGCCAACGGCCCCGGTTGCACCAGCCCACGGGCCAGCAACTGCTGCGGCAAAGGCCGATCGACCCGGCGCCAATCGTATTCGATACCACTGGAATTGATCAGCGTCGCGCCTTGCACCACGCAAGTTTCATTTTCGCCCCGACGACGGATGCGGATACCGACGCCTGCACCCGACACCTGTTCAAGTCCTTTATAAGAAGCGGCATGAATCTGCAGACGCCCCTCACTGTGCAGACGCTCGACCAGTTCCGCACTCAGCGGCGGTGAGCGATGGTGATGACTTTCCCACCACGGCCGCACATGCCGCACGAACTGCCGGCGCTGCACGTCGCTCGCCTGGCTCCACAGCCGACCGATATGAGCGCGCACTGTGTCCAGCGGCGCCTGCCAGTCGATACCCTGGGCGATTGCGTCTTTGCAATGCCGGCGCAACTCGCGCAATAGCTGACGAGGTGTGTGAATACTGTGGTCCTCGGCAAGGAAATCCACCCACGCCGGCGGCTGTCGTCGAACATGGGGCAGCAGCCCGTGCCGGGAAAACACCTCGATCGGCCCGCGATGCCCGGCCTGTTCCAGCGAGACCACGGCATCGACCATGGTCAGGCCGGAGCCGATGATCAGCACCGTGGATTGCGGATCAAGCTGACGCATGGCCGCGACATCCCACGGATCGAGCGCCGCTGCATTGAGGCCGCTGGATTCTTTTTGAGGGGTGCGGGCAGCCGGGAACATCCCGGTCGCCAACACTGCAAAAGCGCCCTGCAGATGCTGACCGTCATTCAAGGTGAGCTGCACGGAATCGCTGGCAGCCTGAACATCGACCACTTCGGCGCGCACATGCTCGACCGTCGAACCCTGTTGCGCGCCCACCTGCTGCGCTTCGGCCAGACGCTGCTGCACGTACACACCGAACAGCCCCCGTGGCGGAAACAGTTCGCTGACCGGCACATGCTGCTGATCCGACTCCGGCCAACCACCAGCGGCAATGTGAGCGGTCAGCCATTGGGTCAGATCATCGGCATTGTCCGGATCAACACTCATCCGCGCCGCGTTGCCGTTGAGCGTATGGCCCAGTTCCACCGCGCTGTACGCTTCGCCTCGGCCCAGTTCGGCCCGAGGCTCGATCACCAGAATCTTTCTGCGCCCCGGCAAACGCAGCAATTGCACCGCCAACATCGTGCCGCTGAGGCCGCCGCCGACAATCAGGATGTCGGCGTGACGCAGTGCGGTCGTATCGGTTTGAGTCATGCCGTTCTCGCAGCTGAGGATATGCTCAAGTCAGTGTCGTGCAGACGCCGCGAAGGCGTCTAGACGGACGCGACTTTTTTCTCCTGCCGATGCAGCTCGCCCAGGTTTCGATACCCGCTGCCCGGAGGGATCTCCGGCAACCTGGCCCCTCGCCAAACAGTTTCTCGCGCAAGGTCCCCGGCGCGTACTCGGTCTTGTAGACACCGCGCCTCTGCAACGCCGGCACCCGCATATGAGGCGACTCCGTGGTTTCCGGTTGAGGATCCAGAACCCTTAGCAGGAGTCATGCCTGAATATATATTCTTTATTTATCAATAGATTGAGATAACAACTTAAAGCAGTCTGCACGCAGGGTGAAGCAAACTGTTTATCCGCTGTCGGCCCTGCAACAGTCAGATCACCACATTGCGCACGAACCGCGCGGCCACGTCCCCATCGTTGCGATAGGTGTGTGGTTGGTTACTGGCGAACATGAAAAACTCCCCGGCCGCGATCTGTTGGGGTTCATCGCCGAGCATCAGCGTCAGGCAGCCTTCGAACACGAAAATTTGCTCGCTCCAGCCGTCGGCGTCCGGTTGCGAGGGATAGACCTCGCCCGGTTGCAGGCACCATTCCCACTGTTCCACCGCGCGAGTGGCGTTGGCCTTGGACAGCAAAACGGCTTTGCTGCCGGGGATGCTGCCGGCCCAGGCGAGTTCGTTGATACGGCCGGGATCACGATTGTCCGGGGCCTGGATCAGATCGCTGAAGGCCACTTCGAGGGCTTCGGCGACGCGGTCGAGGGTGGTCAGGCTGACATTCTTCTCGCCGGCCTCAATCGCCACCAGCATCCGCCGGCTGACCCCGGACTTTTCCGCGAGGGCCGTCTGACTCATGTCGGCGGCGTGGCGCAGGCGTCGGACGTTCTGGCTGACGTGTTGCAGGACCGAAGCCCGCTGAACGGAATCTCTGTGCACTATATTGCTCACTGGCTGGGGTTGGGCAGTATACTGCGCAACATTTGGCGCATTGTGCGTCCCCTCCTTAAAAGTACGCAAGGTCATGACGTCAGCTAACTCCACTCAAACTCCCCTGCGATTTTCCCGGTTCAGCAAAGCCGAGTGCGTGCTGGTGCTGATCACCATGCTCTGGGGCGGCACCTTTCTGCTGGTGCAGCACGCGATGACCGTCAGCGGCCCGATGTTTTTCGTCGGTCTGCGCTTTGCCGCTGCCGCAGGCATTGTTGCGCTGTTCTCCTGGAAGCACTTGCGTGAACTGACTCTGTTCGAACTCAAGGCCGGCGCTTTTATCGGGGTGGCGATCATGCTCGGTTATGGCTTGCAGACCGTCGGTTTGCAGAGCATTCCCAGCAGTCAGTCGGCGTTCATCACCGCGCTTTACGTGCCGTTCGTACCACTATTGCAATGGCTGGTGCTGGGCCGGCGTCCGGGTTTGATGCCGAGCATCGGCATCATGCTGGCGTTTACCGGGTTGATGCTGCTGTCGGGGCCGTCCGGCGCTTCGTTGAATTTCAGCCCTGGTGAAATCGCCACGCTGATCAGCGCCATTGCCATAGCGGCCGAGATCATTCTGATCAGCACCTATGCGGGTCAGGTCGATGTGCGCCGCGTAACCGTGGTGCAGCTGGCGACGACTTCGGTGCTGTCGTTTTTGATGGTGGTACCGACCGGAGAGACGATTCCGGACTTCTCGTGGTTGTTGCTGAGCACCGCCCTGGGCCTGGGCGCGATGAGTGCGGCAATTCAAGTCGCAATGAACTGGGCTCAGAAAAGCGTTTCGCCGACCCGTGCGACCTTGATCTACGCCGGTGAGCCGGTGTGGGCCGGGATCGTCGGACGCATCGCCGGAGAGCGTCTGCCAGCGATTGCATTGGTGGGTGCGGGACTGATCGTGGCGGCAGTGATCGTCAGTGAACTGAAGACCAAAGGTAAAGAGACACAAACGGTCACGGAAGAATTGGAGCACGAGACCGAAGGCTGAACGGGGGTTTTACGGCTACTTTGTAGGATTCAGAGACATCCTCGCGTTTGGCGATCCGGGAGCTGGCACGTATGATGCTTCACAAACTTCCGCAGATTAGAAGCCTATGTCCCTGATAGTTCTACTGCTTCTGCCTTTTCTGGGCAGTTGTCTGGCAGCCGTGCTGCCGCACAACGCACGTAACGCCGAATCCCTGCTGGCAGGTCTGGTCGCACTGATCGGCACTGTCTCGGTCGCGATGCTGTACCCGCAGATCGCCCACGGCGGCGTGATCCGCGAAGAATTCACGTGGCTGCCCAGCCTGGGCCTGAACTTCGTCCTGCGCATGGACGGCTTCGCCTGGCTGTTCTCGATGCTGGTGCTGGGCATCGGCACCCTCGTTTCCTTATATGCCCGTTATTACATGTCGCCGGATGATCCGGTGCCGCGTTTCTTTGCGTTCTTTCTGGCGTTCATGGGCGCCATGCTCGGGCTGGTGATCTCCGGCAACCTGATCCAGATCGTGTTCTTCTGGGAGCTGACCAGCCTTTTCTCATTCCTGTTGATCGGCTACTGGCACCACCGCCACGACGCGCGCCGCGGCGCCTACATGGCGTTGATGGTTACCGGTGCCGGAGGGTTGTGTCTGCTGGCGGGGGTCATGATCCTCGGCCATGTGGTCGGCAGCTATGACCTCGACAAGGTCCTGGCCGCCGGCGATCTGATTCGCGCACATGCCCTCTACCCCATCCTGCTTCCCCTCATCCTCATCGGCGCCCTCAGCAAAAGCGCCCAGTTCCCCTTCCACTTCTGGCTGCCCCACGCAATGGCGGCGCCCACACCGGTTTCGGCCTATCTGCACTCGGCGACCATGGTCAAGGCCGGGGTTTTCCTGCTGGCCCGGCTGTGGCCGTCGCTGTCCGGCAGCGAAGAATGGTTCTACATCGTCAGTGGCGCCGGCGCCGCCACGCTGTTGCTTGGCGCGTATTGCGCGATGTTCCAGAACGACCTCAAGGGACTGCTGGCCTACTCGACCATCAGCCACCTCGGCCTGATCACGCTGCTGCTGGGTTTGAACAGTCCACTGGCCGCCGTCGCCGCGGTGTTCCACATTCTCAACCACGCGACTTTCAAGGCTTCGCTGTTCATGGCCGCCGGGATCATCGACCACGAAAGCGGCACCCGCGACATCCGCAAGCTCAACGGTCTGTTCAAACTGATTCCGTTCACCGCCACCCTGGCGATGGTGGCCAGTGCGTCCATGGCCGGCGTGCCGCTGCTCAACGGCTTCCTGTCGAAAGAAATGTTCTTCGCCGAAACCGTGTTCATCAATGCCACCGCCTGGGTTGAAGCGACCTTGCCAATCGTGGCGACCATCGCCGGTACGTTCAGCGTGGCCTACTCGCTGCGCTTTACCGTCGACGTGTTCTTCGGCCCCACCGCCACCGATCTCCCCCACACCCCGCACGAACCGCCACGCTGGATGCGTGCTCCGGTGGAACTGCTGGTGTTCACCTGTCTGCTGGTAGGGATCTTCCCGGCCCAGATAGTCGGCCCGTTGCTGGCTGCCGCTGCACTGCCGGTAGTCGGCGGCGTGCTCCCGGAATACAGCCTGGCGATCTGGCACGGCCTCAATGCACCAATGATCATGAGCCTGATCGCCATGTCCGGCGGCATCGTGCTGTATCTGCTGCTACGCAACCAGCTCAAGCGCGGCCGCTTCAAGTATCCGCCGCTGGCGGGTCGCCTCAACGGCAAGCGAATGTTCGAACGCAGTCTGGTGGCGATGATGCGCCTGGCTCGACGCCTGGAGCGGCGAATCGGCACCAAACGCCTGCAAACCCAGTTGTTCCTGATGGTATTGGCGGCGGTGCTCGCCGGGCTGATCCCGATGCTGCACAGCAGCCTGAGCTGGGGCGACCGGCCGAAAATCCCCGGCTCCATCGTGTTCGTGACCCTGTGGCTGCTGGCAATCGCCTGCGCCCTCGGCGCCGCGTGGCAGGCCAAGTATCACCGTCTCGCCGCCCTGACCATGGTCAGCGTCTGCGGTCTGATGACTTGCGTGACCTTTGTCTGGTTCTCGGCACCGGATCTGGCCCTGACGCAATTGGTAGTCGAAGTGGTCACCACGGTGCTGATCCTGCTCGGCCTGCGCTGGCTGCCACGGCGGATCGAAGAGGTTTCGCCGTTGCCGAGCAGCCTGCGCAAGGCCCGGGTCCGGCGCCTGCGCGACTTGCTGCTGTCGATCGCCGTCGGTGGGGGTATGGCTTTGCTGTCCTACGCGATGCTGACCCGGCAGACTCCGAACGACATTTCCTCGTTCTACCTGAGCCGTGCCTTGCCTGAAGGCGGCGGCAGCAACGTAGTCAACGTGATGCTGGTGGATTTCCGCGGTTTCGACACCCTCGGTGAAATCACCGTGCTGGTGGCCGTGGCGCTGACTGTATTCGCCCTGCTGCGCCGCTTCCGCCCACCGAAAGAGAGCCTGCAACTGCCCGCCCAGCAACGCCTGCTGGCACCGGACGTGGTCACCGATCTGGTCAACCCGCGTTCGGCCAGCGACACCGCGCTCGGGTTCATGATGGTGCCGGCGGTGCTGGTGCGCCTGCTGCTGCCGATTGCGCTGGTGGTGTCTTTCTATCTGTTCTTGCGTGGACACAACCAGCCGGGGGGCGGTTTCGTTGCCGGTCTGGTGATGTCGGTGGCGTTCATCCTGCAATACATGGTCGCCGGCACCCAATGGGTCGAGGCTCAAATGAGTCTGCGGCCGCTGCGCTGGATGGGCACCGGACTGCTGTTCGCCACGGTCACCGGACTCGGCGCGATGCTGGCGGGTTATCCGTTTCTCACCACGCATACCTGGCACTTCAGTCTGCCGGTGCTGGGTGACATCCATGTCGCCAGCGCATTGTTCTTCGACATCGGCGTGTATGCAGTGGTGGTCGGTTCGACGCTGTTGATCCTTACTGCCCTCGCCCACCAGTCGGTCCGGGGCCACAAAACCGCTGCCATCAAAGGAGCCGTCTGATGGAAGAAGTCATCGCAATCGCCATCGGAGTGCTCGCTGCCTCCGGCGTCTGGCTGATCCTGCGTCCGCGGACGTTCCAGGTGGTCATGGGCCTGTGCCTGCTGTCCTACGGCGTCAATCTGTTCATCTTCAGCATGGGCAGCCTGTTCATCGGCAAAGAACCGATCATCAAGGACGGCGTACCGCAGGACCTGCTCAATTACACCGATCCGCTGCCCCAGGCACTGGTACTGACGGCCATCGTCATCAGCTTCGCCATGACCGCGCTGTTCCTGGTGGTGCTGCTCGCGTCGCGGGGCCTGACCGGTACCGACCACGTTGACGGAAGGGAGCCCAAGGAATGACGGCGATGACACACCTGATCGCCGCACCGATTCTGCTGCCGCTGCTGACGGCTGCCATCATGCTGATGCTCGGTGAAAAGCACCGTCCGCTGAAGGCGAAAATCAACCTGTTCTCCAGCCTGCTTGGCCTGGGCATCTCGGTGATGTTGCTGCAATGGACCCAGACCACCGGCGTGCCCGGTTCCATCGGCGTGTACCTGCCGGGCAACTGGCAGGTGCCGTTCGGCATCGTGCTGGTGGTCGATCGGCTGTCAGCGCTGATGCTGGTGCTGACCGGGATCATCGGTGTCAGCGCTTTGCTGTTCGCCATGGCCCGCTGGGACGGCGCAGGTTCGAGCTTTCACGCGCTGTTCCAGATTCAGTTGATGGGCCTGTACGGCGCGTTCCTGACAGCGGACCTGTTCAACCTGTTCGTGTTCTTCGAAGTGCTGCTTGCAGCGTCCTATGGCTTGCTGCTTCATGGCTCGGGACGGGCGCGGGTGTCGTCGGGGCTGCATTACATTTCGATCAACCTGCTGGCCTCGTCGCTGTTCCTGATTGGCGCAGCACTGATCTATGGCGTCACCGGCACGTTGAACATGGCTGACCTGGCCATGAAGATTCCGCTGGTACCGGAAGCCGACCGTGGCTTGCTGCATGCTGGCGCGGCCATTCTGGCAGTAGCGTTCCTGGCCAAGGCCGGAATGTGGCCACTGAACTTCTGGCTCGTGCCGGCCTATTCCTCGGCCAGCGCACCGGTAGCGGCGATGTTCGCGATCATGACCAAGGTCGGCGTCTACACCCTGCTGCGCCTGTGGACGCTGCTGTTCTCCGGGCAGGCAGGCGCCTCGGCCTACTTCGGCGGCGACTGGCTGATCTACGGCGGCATGGCGACCATGCTCTGCGCCGGCGTGGCGATCATCGCCGCGCAACGCCTGGAGCGCATGGCCAGCCTGAGCATTCTGGTGTCGGCGGGGATTCTGCTGTCGGCCGCAGGTTTCGCCCAGCCGAACCTGATCGGCGCGGCGCTGTTCTATCTGGTCAGCTCGACCCTGGCCCTGAGCGCACTCTTCCTGCTGGCGGAACTGATCGAACGTTCGCGCACCGCCATCGAAGTACCGCTGGAAGACGAGAACGAACTGCTGCCGCGTCCGCAAGAATGGCAGCGGCCAGTCAAAGGCATCAACCTGGATGATGACCAGAAAGCCGTGGTCGGCCAGGTGATTCCGTGGACCATGGCCTTCCTGGGCCTGAGCTTCATCGCCTGTGCGCTGCTGATTATCGGCATGCCGCCGCTATCAGGGTTCATCGGTAAATTGAGCCTGATCGGCGCCCTGCTCAATCCGTTGGGTCTGGGTACCGACGAACCGATCTCGATGGCCGCCTGGGGTTTGCTGGCTCTGCTGATCCTCACCGGTCTCGGTTCGCTGATGGCCTTCTCGCGCCTGGGCATCCAGCGTTTCTGGTCACCGGAAGAGCGCCCGTCCCCGGTGCTGCGCAAACTCGAATGCGTACCGATTTTCCTGCTGCTGGGCCTGAGCATCGCCCTGACTTTCAAGGCCGAGCCGCTGCTGCGCTACACCCAGGCCGCCGCAGATGCCCTGAACAATCCGCAGCAATATGTGATGGCGGTGCTCGGCACCCGCGCCGTGCCGAGCCCGGAAGCCAAGGCTGCGCTGCTGGAGGTGCAACCATGAAGCGTCTGTTTCCTGCTCCGTGGCTGTCGCTCGCGCTGTGGTTGCTGTGGCTGGTGCTGAACCTGTCGGCCAGCCCGGGCAACCTGCTGCTGGGTGCCGTACTCGGTTTCTGTGCCCCGCTGATGATGCGCAAGCTGCGCCCGCAACAGATCCATATCCGCCGCCCGGGCACCATCCTGCGATTGTTTCTACTGGTCGGGCGTGACGTGATCGTCTCCAACCTTCAAGTGGCGTGGGGCGTCCTCAACGCCGGTCGCCGTCCGCCCCGCTCCAGCTTCATCAAGGTGCCGCTGGACCTGCGCGATGCCCATGGCCTGGCGGCGTTGTCGATGATCTGCACGGTCGTGCCCGGCACGGTATGGTCGGAACTGGCGCTGGATCGCAGCATTCTGTTGCTGCACGTCTGGGACCTGGATGACGAAGCGCAATTCATCCAGCACTTCAAGGTCACTTACGAGCAGCCGTTGATGGAGATTTTCGAATGAGCCCGCTGCTGTCGAACGCGATTCTGCTGACGCTGTTCCTGTTTTCCCTGGCGATGGTGCTCACGCTGATTCGCCTGTTCAAAGGGCCATCGGCACAGGATCGGGTACTCGCACTGGACTACCTGTACATCGTCGCCATGCTGATGATGCTGACTCTGGGGATTCGCTACTCCAGCGACACCTATTTCGAGGCGGCGCTGCTGATCGCGCTGTTCGGATTCGTCGGCTCGTTTGCCCTGGCCAAATTCCTGCTGCGTGGCGAGGTGATCGAATGAACGCTGAATTGTCTCTGTGGGTGGAAATCCCGGTGGCGATCCTGCTGGTGCTCGGTGGTGTGTTTGCCCTGATCGGCGCAACCGGCCTGTTGCGGATGAAGGACTACTTCCAGCGCATGCACCCTCCGGCGCTGGCCTCGACCCTCGGCGCGTGGTGCGTGGCGCTGGCATCGATCATCTGCTTTTCCGCGCTCAAGTCCGGACCCGTGCTGCACGCGTGGCTGATCCCGATTCTTCTGTCGATCACCGTGCCGGTGACCACCTTGCTATTGGCGCGAGCGGCGTTGTTCCGCAAGCGCATGGCCGGGGATGATGTGCCGGCCGAGGTCAGCAGCCGGCGTACTGAAACCGGCAGCTAGATCCAGGCGACAGCCAACAGCCCGGCTCCCAATATCAGACACAGCGGCGAGTAAACCCAAGTGTCGAGCCGGGCAAACCGCGACCCCTTCACTTCCTTGAAAAAACCCACCAGCTCCGAATCGCCAATCGCCCGCGCAAACATCAGCAGCGCAATCGCGCTGATCACCCATTGCAGCGCCCAGTGATGCACGGCGGGCAGCCACCATCCCACCCGCATGCACACCAGTGCAGCAATCAGTAGCAGGGCTGCCGCCACCACCAGCGTGATCCAGCCTGAAGGCTTGAAAGCCGGCCTGAGCGTCAGTCCGCCGTTATCCACCGGAACCTGTGGCACCACCGCCACGGCCGCCCACTGCCCACCCATCGCCCAATACACATGCATCAGGCTGATCACCGCAAATATCGTCACCAGCCATTGAGCCAACACAAAGGTCATGGTCGAGAATCCTTTAAAGGGATTTGAACAAAACATCCTAGTCGGCATTTTTCCATGTGCACGACCGATCGGCGGTGCGGTAAAGTGCCGCCCCATGAAATTCACCCGTACCGATCGCTCAATGCTGGCCTGGATGCTCTATTGCTGCGTCCTGTTCAACGTGTTCGCCTGCAGCATCGGTCACGGACAAATGGTCGGGATGCAGCTCAACGGAATCGGTGGCCAGTTCTGCGCCGTCGACCCGAGCACCCAGGCGCCGCTGGCCTCAAATCCCGCCGAAGAAAAACTGCCGACCCTGGCCAAGGCCTTTGGCTGTCCGCTGTGCTCCACCGGCGGCATGGGCCCGGCGTTCAACTCCAGCCTGACGCTGGCGATCCTGCCGGAACAACACAGCCCGCCGCTGCCGGTCATCGTCAGCATCAACCTCCCTGCCCGCTTTATCTGGCCTTCGGCCAACCCCCGCGCCCCACCGCTCGCCTGAGTGTCTTTGCCTTTTTGATTTGTCAGCCCACTGCGCCAACGCGCGGCCTTCACCTGTGCGCTGACTCCGAGAACAAGCATTCAGGATTCAAACGATGAAACAACTTACCTTGCTGGCGAGCCTGTGCGGCTGCCTGTCCGTCAACGTCTGGGCGCAATCCACCGTGGATCTGGCGCCGATCACCATTGATGGCGAGTCCGGCGCCGAACCGGGCCTGAGCCTCGACCAGTCCAGCGGCATGGCCTCGCGCCTCGGCCTCAGCGTGCGTGACACTCCGGCCTCGGTGGCCATCGCCAACCGCAATGACATCGAACGTCACGGTTCGCAAAACTTTCAGGACGCGGCCAACACCTTGCCGGGGGTGAACGCCAGTGCGCCGCCGGGGTTTGGCGGGTTCGTCTCCTATCGCGGTTTCACCAGCAGCCAGATCACCCAGATGTTCAACGGCGTCAACGTCTCCGGCGGGCTGGCGCGGCCGGTGGATTCGTGGATTTATGACCGGGTGGAACTGGTCGGCGGCCCGTCGTCGCTGATCAATGGTGCAGGCTCGGTCGGCGGCTCGCTGAACTACGTGACCAGACTGGCCACGCGCGACGAGCAGGCCGCCGAAGGCCGGGTCAGCTACGGCACCTACGACACCACCGAAGCCGCGTTCGGACTCAACCACGCGCTGACCGAACCCGGTGCCGACGTGCAGCACTACGCGCGCCTCGACGTCAGCCACAACACCAGCAACGGCTACATCGACCGCCAGGAACGCGATGCCTGGAGCGTGGCGTTCTCGCTGCTCAGCGATCTGACGCCGAACCTTTCGCACACCCTGGCCCTGGAATATCAGGACGAACACGAAGACAGCCCGTACTGGGGCACGCCGGTGCTCAACCCCAAGGGCGGCGAATTGAGGATCGACAAACACAATCGCTTCAACAACTACAACGTCGAGGACGGCCGCTACGAGCAACGGACAATCTGGGTGCGCTCGATCATCGACTACCGGATCAACGACAGCACGACCCTGCGCAACACGCTCTACCACCTCGACAGCCAGCGCGACTACCGCAACCTGGAAACCTATCAATACAACGCCGACAACAGCGCCGTGAACCGCTCCACTGCGTATCAGGTGCGGCATCAGGGCGAGCAGGACGGCAACCAGTTCGAACTGCGTCACGACAACACCCTGTTCGGTCTCGACACCACCTGGTCCGGCGGTTTCGAGTACAAGGTCAACCAGACCACCAACTCGCCACTCAACGTCAAAGGCGCGAGCACCGTGGATCCGAACAACTATCGCCCGGGACACTTCTACGACATACCGGGCACGAAGCCGGGTTTTGTCAGCGACAAGACCAACGAGGTCACCACCAAAGCGTTGTTCGCTGAAAACCGCCTGGCATTGACCGACAAACTTTCGTTGCTCACTGGCCTGCGCCATGACGACATCGATCTGGACGTGACCAACCATCGCACGGTGACGGCGAGCAACCCGCGCCACCTCAAGCGCAGCTGGGAGCCGGTCACCGGACGTGTCGGCCTGACCTACCAATTCACGCCATCAGCCAATGTCTACGCGCAATACAGCACCGCCGCCGAACAACCCAACGGTACTCAGGACTTCGATGTTTCAACGGGCAAGCAATGGGAAATCGGCAGCAAGTTCGACTACCTGAACGGACGTGGCTCGGCGACGGTCGCGGCTTACACCATCGAGCGCAAGGACTTTGCCGTTACAGATCCGCTGGACCCGACCAACAGCATTCCTGTTGGCCAACAGACGTCCAAGGGTATCGAGATTGCCAGCTCACTGCGGATCACCGACAGGCTGCTGGCCGAGGGCAACTTCGCCTGGGTCGATGCAGAGTACGATGAGTTCAACGAAAAGAACGCCGCCGGTGGGGTGGTTTCACGCAAGGGCAACACACCGACCAACGTGCCGGACCGGGTCGGCAATCTGTGGCTGACCTATGACTTCGCCCCACAATGGCAAGGCGGGGTCGATGCGCGGTATGTGGCGTCGGTGTATGCGGACAGTGCCAATACCATGACCGTGCCGTCGTACACGTTGTTCGGGAGTTTCCTCAGCTACAAGGTCGACGCACACACCACTGTCACGGGGCGGGTGCGCAACCTGACGAACGAGGTGTATGCCGAATTCGCCCATGTGTCGCCGGCGTATTACCTGGGCACACCACGCACCTTTGAACTGGCCGTACAGACCCGGTTCTGATTGGGTCGGGCGAGGGAGCAGGCTTCCTCGCCTCAAATCTAAAGACCTGCCTGAACCTTGTCCGCCACATCCTTCGGCAGCCACGCCTGCCACACATCCGGATGGGCCTTCATGAACGCGCGCGCCGCATCCCTTGGCGGCGTGTGCTTCTCGCTCATCTCGGCCAGCGCCTTGTTCAGGTCCTCGATCGGAAAATGGACTTTGCTGAAGAACGCAACGATCTCCGGATACTGCTTCTGAAATGGCGTGGACACACCGATCGACAGTTTCGACGCCAGTGAACGGGTCGGTTTCGGGTTGGGGTTATCGGCGTCGGTCAGGGTCTTCCAGGCCTCGGCGTCGAACGGCGGCTCTTCCAGCTGCACCAGTTTGAACTTGCCAAGCAACGGCGTTGGCGACCAGTAATAGAACAGCACCGGTTTGCCCCGGCGGATCAATGAACTGATTTCGGCGTCCAGCGCCGCACCGGAGCCGCTGCGGAAATTGGTGAAGTCATCCTGCAACCCATAAGCCGTGAGCTTCTGCTTGTTCACCACTTCCGATGTCCAGCCGATCGGGCTGTTGAGGAACCGTCCCTTTTTCGGGTTCTCCGGATCCTTGAACACATCCTTGTACTTCTTCAGATCACTGACACTGCGCAGGTCCGGCGCCATTGGCTTGATGCCTTTGGCGGCATCGCCCTTGATCACGTACTCCGGCACCCACCACCCCTCGGTAGCCCCCTTGACCGTATCGCCCAGGCTGGCAACCTTGCCTTCGGCTTCAGCCTTGACCCACACCGGACTGCGCCCCGCCCACTCCTCGCCGATCACCTGGATGTCATTGTTGGCGAGCGCGGTTTCCAGGGTGATGGTGGTGCCCGGCAGCGTGTCCGTCAGCAGGCCGTAGCCTTTCTCGACGATGATCCGCAGGACATCGGTGATCAGGCTTCCGCTTTCCCAGTTCAGGTCGGCGAAGTGAATCGGCGCTTGTGCGGCATTGACCGCTGGCACCGCTGTCAATAAACCGAATGTGGCCAGACAAGCGCCCAGCAACCGTCGAAATCCGTTCATGCTTTGCACCTCGTGCTGTTCGCAGCAATAGCAGGAAGGCCTGACAGAAGTCCGCCAGCCTCTGAGTACTCAGTCAACTGACTGTAGACGAGGTTCCTGCTTTTTCAGGGGCATGCCACGGACGAGGCTACTTTTCAGACATTTCCTGCAAGCGTTGCAGCTCGCGTCTGACCATGCTGGCGTACTCGGCAGGCTGCAAAGCGTAGATCTGCGAGGCGACCCAACCGAGCCAGACGCCCTTCAACTCGGCCCTGGCATCGAAAAGGCGCCGGGCTTCGTCGCGGGCGCTGTCGAGGTTCTGCAAATGGAAATCGGCGCGACTCACCGTCATCACTCGCTGGCCTTGAAGGTCACCAGCTCGCCCTTGCGCCATTTGGCAGCCTTGGCGGTAACGGCTTTCAGGGTCTTGGTCAGGCCTTCCTGCAGTTGTTCATTGGCGGCAAACACGGTGACCGCGCTATGGCCTTCCTTGAACACGATGGCATGGCCGTCGGCCGTGCTGACAAAGGCATAGTCGCCCAGACCGTACACGGTCATTTTGATCTCGCGAAAACGGATATCCATCTTGCCGCCTTCACGACTGGGCAATACCGAAGCGCTGAAGTGATCGCCAACCTTGAGCTTCAGGCCGGGCTTGTCGTCGACCACCAATGCGCTTTCGGTGTCGATCTCGGCAACGTAAATGCCTTCAGCGTTTTGCTCGGTGATGTAAACAAAACGCGATTGGAACTGCTTGACCAGCTTTGCCCGCAAATCACCCAGCACGAACAAAGCATGCATATCGAGGTTACTGACTGCCAAAGAAACATCCCCACACTTGAAAGAGTGCCGCACGCGGAAAACGCGCACGACAGTAAAAACGGCCAGGCCGATGGTGTTGCGCAATGACTCGGATAAAAGCCTGAGCGAGCAAAGAGCTCATTCAGCGCGAGGTTCACAAGACTACTGGAATGGCACTCGCGAAACCTGCAAAGACGTTCTCCAAATGTTGAAGGAAAAAGCTTCACGGTCGGCCAGAGAAAACTGACTACGAACTTTAGGGAAAAAACTCACCAAGAAAAGCACTTTTCCGACATATCGCACGCAAAAAATTGCTTTAGATAACGCCATGCCGTCAACAGGTGTTGGCGATTCTAGAGCAGCGATGCTGCTCGCGACTACCCGCAACCGTCTGTAAATGCGGGTCAATCCATGAAAAGGACTTCATATGTGCACTTTGACGCATTTTGCCGTGGCTTACGAACAACCCTTTGACTTGAATAACCCTGACTTTGGTACTGACTCCGCACCCGACTCCACGGGCCGGGAGCCCCAGTTTCAAGTGATTCTCGCCGGAAACGCCTTTTTCCATATCAAGGAAAAGTCGACCGGCCGCGTAAGAGGTTTCCGTGAAGATCACAATGCCGCGTGTGCGCTTGCGCGTTCGCTGGAATCACGAATCGAACTCCTGCCCAACGTCCCCCTCAGATAAAAGAGAGTGATCGACCACCCCACCCGCCAAGGAGCACACCATGGAACTGCCTGCCTACAATCTGACAACCCTGTTCGATCAATTAGGGCTGCCTTCGGAGGAAATGGCCATAGACGACTTCATCGAAGCCCATCCGCTGGATGCCGAGACCAAACTGATCGACGCCGATTTCTGGAGCCCGCAGCAGGCCCAATTGCTCAAGGAGTGGTTGCGTGCCGATGGCGAGGAAGCCGTGATGGTCGACGAACTCAACGTACGCCTGCACAGAGGCAAATAAATTCGATCAATGGACGCAGTCTCCGGGCTCGTCGCCCAATTGCGCGAGCCAGGCGGCTTTGCACTCTTCCGCTTCGTCACGACTGGCGAACGCCGTGCCCCGTCGCTCTCCGTTGAGCAACACCACCCAGCAGACACTCTGCCCCATCGCACGCAGCCCGGCCGGAACACCACTGCCGATCATCACGGCGACATCGACTCTGCATTGCATGCTGACCTCCAATCTTTTCATTAGCTACCTAACTATGCAGGCATGTTAATGATTGGAATCAGGAGGAAACAGCAACGCGCGTGCACAGCTTAATTGCAGTTCCGGCAACAATGCCTCACCGCGGCTTCTCCGGTTTGTAGCCCAGACGCAATCCGCCCCAGTGGCGGCCCTTGACCATGATCGGCACCGACAGGTCGTGCATCAGCTCGCCGGTATCGCGGGTGTAGGTCTGCAACAGCACGGGTTGCTGATGGCTGCCGCAGCGGATGCCGGTGCGGTCGGCGAATTTGCGTTTGGTGCGATTGTTGATGGTATCGACCTGCACATCCCCGGTGAGTGGCTGGCTGAACGCCTGATTGTGGGTCGGCACATAACCCTGTTGCGTGCAGGCGATGGCGAACACCAGGCCTTCGTGGCGCGGCAACAACGGTTCCTGAATCGCCGGCAGCACCTGATCGGTGTAACGGTCGAATCGGGTCTGGAACCTGGCGGGCTGGGTGTTCGGGATTGGCTGATACTGGCGGTCGAACAAGTCTTCGAGGCTGATCCGCCCCTGCTCGATGTCAGCCTCGAAACGCGCGGCAATCTGGCTCGCACCTTCCCGGGCCAGGTCGTAGATACGCTGGTGATAGTCATCCAGACCGACTTCGGCCAGGCGTTCGCTGATGGTTTCCGCCTGCCCTTCCATCTGCACCGCTGCTTCGGCCAGGCGCCGGGTCTGTTGATCGCTGATCGCCAGATCGCTGCGCATTTGCTCGATGGCGGTGAACAGACTGTCGAGTTGTTCGCGATTGGTTTCGGCGCCCCGGGCGATTTCGCCGACCTGGGTTTCCACCCCGGCCGCCAGCCTTGCGATGTTTTCCAGGTGCTGACCGGTGTGTTCGACCTGCTCGACGCCGGTATGCAAATCGTCGGAGAGCTGACGAATCTGCTCCACCACCTGCGCCGTGCGTTGCTGGATGTCGGCGACCATCTCGCCCACTTCGCCAGTGGCCGTCGCCGTACGAGCCGCCAGACCGCGCACTTCATCCGCCACCACCGCAAACCCACGACCGTGCTCACCGGCCCGGGCCGCTTCGATGGCGGCGTTCAATGCCAGGAGATTGGTTTGACTGGCAATCGACTGAATCACCAGCGTCACGCGCTGGATGTCATCACTGCGCTCGCTCAAGGCCTCGATCAGTTCGCGACTGGCATTGGCACGCTGACTGAGCTGATGCATGCGCGAAATCGAATCCACCAGTTCGGTGCGCCCCGCCGCGCTGCTGTGATGGGCTTCACTGGCGGCACCCAGCGCTTCGCGGCTGAGCTGGGACGTGGCTTGCTCAGTGGCAATCATCACTTCGGCGTTGTTGACGATCTGCGCGGCGGCGTCGAGTTGCGATTGCAGGCGGCCAGCCAGTTCCTTGACGGAAAAAGCCACACCGGCGGCCGACAGCGCGTTATGACTGGTGGTGTAGGAAAGGTCGCGAGTCAGCTCGGACATCGCGTCGTTACCGACGACGGGTTGCACATCGGCGACGGCACGGGCACGCAGGCGCGGCAGCCATACAATCAGCACCGCCAATGGCATGCCCACATACAAGGGCCATTCACCCAGGCTTATCCCGGCCAGCACCAGCATCAGGGCGATGCTTTGAAGGGTCGGCATCAGCCAGCGATTTTTCGGCAAAACAACTGGTGCAGGCAGATCTGCAACCAGAGATCCATCTCTCGTCATGTTGTGACCCCACGCTTGTTCTCATTGTTGTGACTGCATTAAACGCCACTACAAGGCCATTATCCATGGTCCGTTAGTCGTGGGTCTGTGGCAGGTCAATGGAACGGTGCGGGGGATTTCCGGCAGACGAGAAAAAGCAAAGATCGCAGCCTTCTGCAGCTTTAAACAAAAGCTGCAGAAGGCTGCGATCTTTTCGCGACGACCCGCATTGAAGGGGTCGCCTCAGGAATCAGGCCTGACGCTGGTGCTTGTCGATCTGCTCGTGACGCTCTTGAGCTTCGATGCAGTACTTGGTGGTCGGGCTGATCAGCAGGCGTTTCAGGCCGATAGGCTCGCCGCTGTCGTCGCACCAGCCAAAGCTGTCTTCCTTGATACGCTCAAGGGCCTGCTCGAGTTGCGGCAGCATGCGCTGGTCGCGATCGATCGCGTTCACCAGCCAGGTGCGCTCTTCTTCCACCGATGCGGCGTCCGCCGGGTCAGCCGGGGTGTCCAGGCTTTCGATGGCAATACGGTTCTGCTCAATGCGCTCGTGGGTTTCGACTTTCATGTTCTGCAACAGCTCCTGGAAGAAAGCGTGTTGCTCGGCATTCATGTAGTCATCTGCCGGCATCGCCAGCAACTTGTCCTTTGTCATTGATATCTCTATAAAAAACGTGCATTAAGGCGAATTAGGGAGCGTTCCGGCGAACCGCCTGCGGTCATCGGAAAGGCATCGTTTATTGCAAACGCCACCCGGCACTCAATTTACGAAGGGGCGGCAGTCTAAGGCCCGTTTGAGGCCTCAGCAACTCTAAATACCGGGAATTTGTCCGACAAAGCCCGGAAACTGCTCTGACACAGGCTTCACGGCGCTCATCGGAGTGCGTTTATAGCAAGAAATTCAGTCGAGCGGCTGTATATAGAAGACAAACGGCGGATGAGCGGCGCTTTGTCGCATTTCTTTACAATCGCCGACGGCAAAACCAGTCCGCCCTCAGGACTGACATTCCTCCCAACCTCAGCTACGTTATGCCCTCCCCGGTTCGACTTGAAGGAACGCGTCATGAAACTGATCGGCATGCTGGACTCCCCTTACGTGCGTCGCGTGGCGATCTCCGCCAAATGCCTGGGGATTGAACTGGAACACGACCCGGTGTCGGTGTTCCGCCATTTCGAGCGCTTCCAACAGATCAATCCGGTGGTCAAGGCGCCGACTCTGGTCCTCGACGATGGTGAAGTGCTGATCGACTCGACGCTGATCCTCGACTACCTCGAAGCCCTGTCCGGCAAAACCCTGCTGCCGACGGAACTGCCGCGACGGGTAAAAGCCCTGCGCCTGATCGGCCTCGGCCTCGCCGCCTGCGAAAAAGCCGTGCAGCTCTACTATGAACGCAACCTGCGTCCGGCCGACATTCAATACCAGCCGTGGGTCGAGCGCGTCGAAGGCCAGCTCGCCGCCGCTTTCACCGCCCTGGAACACGAACTGGAAAAACATCCACTGTCCACTGACGGGACGCTGCAACAGGACGGCATCACCCTCGCCGTCGCCTGGAGTTTCACCGGCCTTGTCGTTCCCGATCAGATCGACGCTGAACGCTTCCCGCGCATCGCCCAATACACCGCCTACGCCGAAGGCCTCCAAGCGTTCATCAGCACCCCGATGACCTGACCATGAGCACAACCGAAACCGCCGCCCCGGCCCTGAAAGAAATCTTCAACGCCGAACGCCTGCAACACATCGCCAGCGAGATGAGCGCCGTATATCCGGCGTTCAAGGCCAAGGCCTTTCTCAAGCATGCCAACGACGGCCTCGACGAACTCTCGGTCATGCAACGCATGGCCCGCGTCAGCGAAAGCCTGCACGCCGTGCTGCCACTGGACTACACCGACTCCCTCTCCGTACTGCGCGAACTCGCGCCGCGCCTGAACAGCGGCTTCGTCAGCATGTGCCTGCCGCACTACGTCGCGAGCTACGGCGCGCACGCATTCGACACCTCGATGGAAGCCCTGAAGTACTTCACCACTTTCGGCTCCTCCGAATTCGCTATCCGCCACTTCCTGCGCAGCGACCTGGAGCGCTCGCTGGAACTGATGCACGACTGGGCACGAGACGAAAACCACCACGTCCGCCGCCTCGCCAGCGAAGGCAGCCGCCCTCGCCTGCCATGGTCGTTTCGGCTGGAACCGGTGCAGGCAAATCCACAATTGGCCGCCGGGATTCTTGATCGATTGAAGGCGGACGAGAGTTTGTACGTTCGCAAGTCAGTGGCGAATCATTTGAATGATGTGACCAAGGAGCATCCGGAATGGGTGCTGGATACGATTGAGGGGTGGGCGCTGGAGAACAGGCACACGGCATGGATTGCCAAGCATGCGTTGCGGAGCTTGATCAAACAGGGGGATTTGCGGGCGCTCACAGTTATTGGTGCTGGGGCGAAGGCTGAGGTTGAGTTGCTGGATATGAAAGTGGAACCGGCGGTTGTGCGGCTTGGGGAGACGATCACGTTGTCGTTCACCGTCCGGTCGTTGGTGCCGGTGGAGCAGCGGTTGGTGATTGATTATGCGATTGACTATGTGAAGGCGAATGGCGGGACTTCGGCCAAGGTTTTCAAGTTGAAGACGTTGGTGTTGGCGGGGTTTGGGAATGAGGTTGTGGCGCGGCGGCAGGTGATCAAGGACTTCACTACGCGCAAGCACTATGCGGGGGTACATGCGGTGCATGTGGTGGTTAACGGGGAGCGGCTGGGGAGTACTGCCGTTGACATCATCACTTAATAAGCGTCAAAAATGGTCTGCTCATCGGATGACAACCGAAAGTAGCAGGTAAGTTGGATCTTGAACCGAATGATGACCTCTCCAACCACTGAGCTCGCAAAGGAACGCACATGATCGATGGTCCCGCTGTTTTGACAGTCTTTTTGGTTTACCTGGCCGGTGTCGTTATTCCAGGACCCAATTTCGTTGCGGTAGTCCACAAAGCGGTAGCTGCGTCGCGGTCAGAAGCTTTGGCCTTGGTGGCAGGCATTGTATTGGTCAACTTACTCTGGGCCACCTGTGCAATAGCAGGTATCGGCGTTGTATTTGCTGCGTTTCCTTGGGCGGCGCTATTCGTAAAAGTTCTGGGGGCAGCCTATCTGATGTGGTTTGGACTGCGACTGCTGCTAAATGCCGGGAAGACCACGCTTTCCCCCAATAATGAGGCTGCCGTCGGAAATTTTCAGCAATCATTCATTCAAGGAGTCATCACGAACATCGGCAACCCTAAATCCATGGCCTTCTACGCCGCTACTTTCTCAGCGGCGGCCCCCGCCCACGTGTCAACAAGCACGTTTTTGTCGATGCTGGCAGTCGTAGTGGTGGTTTCAATGACTTGGTATGGAATGGTCGCAATCGCTCTTTCGCAGCCTGACATCGCGTCAGCGTATCAAAGGAGGAAAAAGGCTATTGATCAATTATGCGGCGCTTTGATTTTATCTCTGGGGATCCGGCAGCTTGTCCAATAAGTCAGGGAGGAATGCGGATAGATTTACTTTCGGACTGCTTTTGGCCCAGATCCTGTAAACACGCGTGGCACTTTCTCGCGGCAGGCTTCAGGCTGGAAGGAATGTCAAACTATCAAGATTGATCTCGGCGTAACACCCCATATCCCCCTTGTAAAGCGAGACCCTGGACACTTCCAGCTCGGACTGTAAGAGTTCGACAAGCTTTCTGAGGTTCTTGTTTTTGGACAGCAAAGCCGGACGTACCACCGTTGCCTGTTCGAGTTCGTCATCGTAAATCCTGATCAGAAACGTATCCTCTTCGCTCTGTATTTCGTAGTTATAACCACGATACTCATACCCGAGGTCGTGGTCGACGTCATCAAAGCGAGTAGCTTTTATTATCTTCAAAGTGGCATCCAGTATTCGATCACCATAGAAGGATCGTTTCAAAGAAATGCAAAAAATGGGGACTCATCGATTTATCAAAAGAGCCGCCCTATCTTTTCCGACTCGCGCCCATTTTCCAAGAGTTACCAACTGCCATATGGAATGCCGAATTTGTCGATATAACGCTTGGATTTTTCACTGATCGGATAAGCGTAACGCCCTTGATTCTTACCCTGACTCGGACCAAGAGGTTCGATTTCGGCTTTGGCCCTGGCCACTTTCACCGGATGGTGGCACGAGTCCCTGACCCAGACTTGTACAACCCCGCCGGGAGCCAACCCCAGGTAAATAGAAGCGGAATAACTCGCTTGCTCCTTCGGAGTTTCCAAACAACGCTGGTTGACCGAAGTCCTCATTAGTTGCCTAGCCTCTTCGGGCACATCCAACCAAACACTATAGGTCTGAGGTTCGACAATCGATTGCCAACGCACGTAAATGCGTTTGGGGAGATCGGCACCAATCACTGGCTTTGCAGCAGCGCCTACGGCGTGCCATCCACGTGCAGATTCTTTACCGTCTTCAGGCTCCCCACCAGCGGCCGTACCTCCCCCCGTACGCTTGAACAGCTTGCCGTTTATATCTTCGACGGCGCTGTCCTCCACCCACACTTTCATGTAGTAAGGCTCAGTAAACGCAAGCTCCCACGACTCGGATTTAGGGTCGTTTTTGGCAGACAGTGGATCCGCAGACTGGCATCCAGTCGTGAACAAAGCACAAAGCAGGGTTACAAGAACTCTCATTACCAAAGCGTCCAATCAGGTACGTGGGGATGCAGCACGCGGATGGTGTCGGCCGTCGGGGCGTTGATGTATACCGCATTTAGTCCGCTACCATCTCTGCGGCCGAGTGGATGGTTCCAGTTTGCGGACATGTGAATGTACTTGAGTTTCAGCAGTTGCTCCTCTTCAAGCGTGGTGCTGTAGTCACCCGCAACGAACCGATCACACAAAGTTTGAAGTTCTGCTGGGATGGTCAAATCGGGCGTGTCAGGAATATCGTTGAAGCGAACGCCTTTCTCTTTTGCCAGATGGTGCATCACTCTCAGGTAAACCCTGGATAGCATGCCACTCACCGGACGCCTGAGCTGTACAGCTGCGTAAACACGTTTAGCGCTTGGACTCAGCCGATCCTGCGGACTGTTCGGCACAATAAGAGCTTCAGGAGTCACAACCTCAAGCATGTCTGCAGGCCATCCCTTGGATAACCACTGGTTTCTAACGTTAACCGCATCCCTATAGATCGAGGTTGTCACGACATCGGTGTTCAGGGGCACGATGAGTGTTTGCATCGGGCTTACAAGAACACATTCCTGCGCGTCCTCCAGATACCCCCCACCGATGTCGGAATGCACTCCAGGCAGAGTAATCTCCAGATGATCCGGCTTGACGCGACTGAGTGCGAAGTTGGCTCTGCGTTCATCACGAGCAACCAACTGGACGACATCAGTGAAAAAACGACGATCAAGGTAAAGTTTGATACCCGTCGCGATTGGGCTTTTGATATCTCCCAAATTTGACCAACCGGCTATCGAGGGTACTGTATCGAATAAGCCGATAAACCCCATATTGATATCGCTTTTGTATTGGTCATTGAATTTGGAGCTGAGGGCTCTGGGCAGGTTTCGCAACACATGACCGAGAGGACCGCGACTGCCACGAACAATTTCGTTAGCAAAATGACGTGCAGCAGCGGCACCACGGCTGAAACCGAACGTATCGAACGTCAGTGAGGTGATTTCACTGTCTGGGTTATCTTCCAGGACTCGATTGATTGCTTGTTGAATCATGGGAAACGAGGATTCGACTCGCCCGGCAACTCCTGTCTCCCCTCGCCCCGTACCTGCACCGAATGTGCTGTCTTTTTCTCCGGATCGAGTACCGATACCTTCGACGTAGACAACGCGAGAGGCTCGTCCCGCTTGTGCTATCGGAACTGCGTCGTACAGCTCACTGAGCTTTTTGATGTTACTGACATCATTGCCATAACTACTATCCGGATCACTCATATACGGCTTGCAGCTTGCATCGATATCTTTAGCCGCAATCGGATGATGAGCGCCGCACAGAAGTCCGGCCGCAGCGTTGTTGGCATTATTCCCCGTACCATCGAAGAACACTCCGATCCGCAGGGCTATGCCGATTTTTTCAGGCGCACGCGCAGGCTCTTTCCCGTGTTTCTCATACTCCGCCCAACGCTGGGCATGGATATCGACGGGTTTGGTGCCTGTGTTGCGGAAATGTTTAGGCGGGTTGGGAACGTAGCCACTCAATCCTTGATACCTCGTTCTGATCCTTGAGAACGGGCCGAAGGGTGACAGTCGATGCGGGGTGGCGCAAGCCGTGGCCCAGTGCCAGCGCTTGGCTTCATGCGGCGAAGAACGGCTCCTCTTGTCGCAGCAGAATTGGGTTTATGCCTTTAGATACATCCAGCAGCTGACTCACAACCAACCTCACAACAAGCGCTGGTGCGCACTCACCACGCAAGTCACGCACCAGGCTCATTTGAGCAGTTACCACTGGCCGCTTGCGAGACAGCCGACGATTTCCCAACCGCTGTATTCCCACCAGGAATATCGATCATCGGAGCAACTTCTGGCCAGACTGGCCATGTGGATTCCGCCCGCTGTTTGTTGGGTACCGAAAGGCGTGCCAATAGAAGCTGTTACTTGATTGACAGCTTGAGGAGCCTTGAGGGTGGTCGGATGTACGGAAGCATTCGCAACGGTGGCGGTGAAAGCGAGCGTTGCGGATACGGCCAGAGCAGTGATGGACTTTTTCATTTTCGAATCCTTTCAGTTATCTGACATGCGGCTTGTGCATTGGCCTGACCTGCCTTAATCAATAATCTGAACAGATCGGGCGCTCGTAAAAAGCCTACCACCGCGCTGCCGGCTGCACAGTCGCTCAACTGTGCTATTGACAAGCTGATGGAGTGAGGGGAGAGATCTTTTCGAACGCTCAAGACTCGGGCAACGCGCCGGGTTCTTTTCCTGTCTATCACCCTGTGTGCAATGGTGGCGCCAAGCCCCGAATGATAAGGTTCAGCCTCAAAATCACGGACGACACCTCGTGCACAAACAATGTCTTGCAGCAGCAATAACCTTCACCATCAGCCTTTCCGCTCTCGCCTCTCCTGTGCCGCAGGAAGAGCTCGAAGAGTGCCAGCGAATAGAAAACTCGGCCAAACAGGTCATGAAAAGCAGGCAGCAAGGCGCGCCCATGGATTCGGTGTGGGAACTGGCCGAAGCGGCAGGCAAGCAGAGCGAGTATGTGGGTGAGTTGTTCAAGACGCTGATTCGCGAGGCGTACGCGATTCCGCAGTACTCAAGCGAGAGCTTGCAGCAGAAAGCGATCAGCGATTTCCATTCCAATTTCTACAAGGCTTGCATCGTGACGGCGGAAAAGCGAGCCGGCGCCAACGGCTGAGCTCATCGAACAAAAAAGGGGGCAGATTCAGGTAATGAATCTGCTCCTTTTTACTTGAGGGCAGCCTCTACGCTTTCAGCTCTAGCTTATCCAGCGCCTGATTCACGGCCAGCCCTGCGACCATGACCACTTGTGCGATGCCCAGTGCGGTTTTACGGTGGGCGGGCTCGAGGATGGCGGCGAAGTTGCTGAGCATTTCGCTGGCGCTGGCCAACAGGGATTCGCTGTTGTAGGCGGGGTTGGCCAGGAACATGGGGTCGTGTGTGGTGTGGCTGCCCATGATGCGTTGTTGCGGGGTCAGGTAATGATCAAGGGCGCGTTCTGCGGCTTCGTTCAAGGTTCGCGAATCGGGGAATTTGTAGGGTGAGACCGGATCAGTTTCTGGCGGATTCGGTGTTGGTTTGATCATGGTGAAACTCCTGATTTTGATTAGGAGCTACCAGCATCACTTGCAGATGATGGGTGGCAGCCAAGTGCGGGTCTGCAAGACCGGGAAACCAGGCACCCGGCAGACCCGAGGGTCTCCCGCACAAAGCCGCCATTGAGCGGACACAAACGAGCGTCCTTTTTGGCAGGGCTGTGCGACTGGTTTTTCCGGCGGGCTTGCAGACCCGATCACTGATAGGCAGTGACGGGAATAAAGTTACGGAGGGAGCGCCAGACGCACAAGCCGGCGGATTCTGTCTTAGGTGCAGGGCGTGGCGCAAGGCCTTGTGGGCATCGGGATGTGACGAAAGACCACGCATAAACAGGCCACGTATTCTGTGTTTAATGTCTGACAAAAAAGACTGTTTCGCAGTCCGACGGGAATACGTAATTCAGGCCGTCCGCTTTCACTCAGACACCACCATTCCCCTGTGTCTAAAGAACCGGCCACCCGGCATAATCCGCGCAAATTTCCCCATCAACCCAAGTCCGACCGTCATGCCTGAAGAGTTCGAAGTCCCCAGTCCTCACGAGCAACACGTTGAACACACCACCCATCACGCCCACGCAAAAGGCGATCGCTTTGCCAGCAAGATTGCGGTCATGACAGCGATCATGGCGACGGTCGGCGCCCTGATGAGTTATCAGGCCGGCTCGACGGAGAGTGAGGCGGCCATGGACAAAAACAACGCGGCCATTCAGAAGACCGAAGCGGCCAACGAGTGGAGCTATTACCAGGCCAAGTCCAGTCGGCAGAACCTGTCGGAGCTGGCCAGCCATCTTCCGGGACTGGATTCCGCTCATTATGTTGCCGAGGCTCGGCGCTATGCCGAGCAGAAAGAGCAAGCGCGCAAAAAGGCGGAAACACTTGAGCAGCAGGCGCGAGAGTGGGACGAAAAGTCAGAGCAGGTCCTGCATCAGCATCACCGCTGGGCCCAGGCCATGACCGCGATTCAAATCGCTATTTCGCTGGCAGCCATCACCCTGCTGACGCGCAAGGAATGGCTCAGACGCGTCTCGTTTGGGGCGGCGGGCCTGGGTGTCATGTTGGGCTCCTTGGCCTGGTTGCATATCTGAAAGAGGCAGAAACCGCTGAAGCTGACGAAAAAAGGAACAGACTCAGTGCATGAATCTGTTCCTTTTCGCTTGGAAACGGCCTCTGCCCCTTCGGCTCCACGCTCTCCAATGCCTGCTTCACCACCAATGCCCCCGACATCACTACCTGCACGAACATGCGGCGGACAGGCGCCAGGATGGCGACATTCCAGGAGTCGATTCGAACAGGCCTACTGCGAATTGCTGCGCCCCGGCAACATCCGCACCAAGGTGTTATCCCGCACCCAATAGTGGTGAAAAAGCCCCGCCGCCGCATGCAGACCGATCAGCCAGTAGCCGGTGCTGCCCAGCAGTTCATGCCAGTATTTGAGGCGTTTGGCAAAGTCCGGGTCGATAGCCACCGGGGCTGGAAGATGGAAGCCAAAGTACGGAAACGGTTTGTCGGCAGCGGCGAGCATCAGCCAGGCCAGTACCGGAGTGGCGATCATCAGCACGTACAATGCCAAGTGCATCAGGTGCGATATGCCCGTCTGCCAGGCTGGCGGCTTGGGGGTGATCGGCGGGCGCGGCGTCAGGCGCCCGAGCAGGCGAACCCATACCAGGGCGAAGATACCCGCGCCAAATGCGCCATGCAGGCCCATCAGCAGACCTCGGGCTTCACTGCCCTTGGGCATGAAACCTTTGATTTCAACACACGCATACACGCCGACGAACAGCGCCAGCATCAGCCAGTGAAGCGTGATTGAAAGTTTTCCATAACGGGTTACGGCGTTGTCGCGGGTCATAAGAAGCGCCTCGTGATTGTCGTGGGCGACGGTCGATTCGTTCGACAGTCTCGATCTTGTTGCCGGGCAAACCGACGGTGCCACCCTGCCTGCCCAGCCTTAAGGCAGTCTGAAGATAGACTGCCCGTAAACTTTATTTCACCTTCAGACTTCGTTAAGAAATGGTCTGGATACTTCCCTCGAACCTAATGAGGGAGGCGTTCAGCCCATGCCCGATCCCGTCTGGAATATTCCCCTGCCCCTGCACTTCGGCCAGGCCGAAACACCGCCGATGACGTTGACCGCCGCCTTGCCGGACGATGCGCTGCGCGAGACGTTCGAAGCCTTCATCCAGCATCGATTCCGCAAGGCACATGGCGCCGACATCCGGCACTTCATGCCCGAGCTGTTCGGTGTTCACACCGGCGATGGCGAGTTGTGCGCGGTGGCCGGGGTACGCCGCGCCCATCTTGAACCGCTGTTTCTGGAGCGTTACCTGGACGAGCCTATCGAGCCTTTGATCAGTGCCGCTGCCGGTAAACCGGTGGAGCGCCGCGACATAGTCGAAGTCGGCAACCTCGCCTCCAGCGATGCCGGCAGCGCGCGCTTGAGCATCATCGCCATCACCTATCTGCTGGCCATGGGTGGCCTGGAATGGGTGACCTTCACCGGCAATGTCGGGCTAGTCAACAGCTTCCATCGTCTGGGCCTCAAACCCGTGACATTGTGCGCCGCGGATCCGGAACGCCTGGGTGACGAGCGTCAACACTGGGGCAGTTATTACGAAAGCAAGCCCTGGGTGCATGTCGGCAATATCCGCGCCGGCTTCTTTCATTTGCGCAATATCGGCCTTTTTACCCGGCTTGGCCTGCAGACCTCGCTGGAAGGAGCCTGCCATGTCGCTTGAACGGCAACAATTCCAGGAAACCCTGCGCAGCCATGCCCGGCGCAACGACAACACTATCGCGCTGTGGGGCGACAACCTGAAGCTCGATTACACGACGCTGTACAGCGAAGTGATGTATCGCCAGCAACGTCTGCGCGATGAACACGTGACGGTCATTGCACTGGCATTGGAAAACGGGGTCCAGGCAATGCTCTGGGATCTGGCGGTACTGTTCGAAGGTTTGACGTGCGTGACTCTGCCACCGTTTTTCAGCCCGGCACAACGCGCCCATTGCCTGGAGCAGAGCAAGGCGCAATGGGTGATCGCGGGACCGGAGCTGGAGCGAGAGTTACGCGCCGCAGGGTATGAACAACACGGCGAGTTCTGGCACCGCCGCTTCAGTGGACCCAGTGGGTTGCTCCCAGGCACCGCCAAACTGACATTCACCTCCGGCACCACCGGCACCCCGAAAGGCGTGTGCCTGAGCGCAGACAGCCTGCTTCGGGTGGCACGCGAACTCGATCAGGCCAGTAAACCCACCGCACCGCGCCATCACCTGGCGTTGTTGCCGCTGGCGATTCTGTTGGAAAACCTCGGTTGTTACGCCGCGTTGTATGCCGGCGCGACACTGAGTGTGCCAAGCCAGAAGACCCTGGGCATCCAGGGGGCCAGCAGTGTCGACGTGCCGCGCCTGCTTGACTGTCTGGCCAGTCGGGCGCCCGAAAGCCTGATTCTGGTGCCGCAACTGTTGTTTCTGTTGGTCAGTGCCGCCGAACAGAAAGCCTTCGATCCGCAATCCCTGCGTTTTGCTGCGGTCGGTGGTGCGCGGGTTTCCGCAGATCTGTTGCAGCGTGCCCAACGAGTGGGCCTGCCTGTGTACGAGGGTTACGGATTGTCCGAGTGCGCCTCGGTGGTCTGTCTCAATCGTCCCGGGGCGTGCCGTCCGGGAAGCGTTGGCCGCCCTCTTCCCCATGTGGAGGTGCGCCTGGCCGAAGACGCAGAGGTACTGATCAAGGGGTCGACCCTGCTCGGTTATCTCGGTGAGCCGGCCTGCACCGAGCAGTGGTGGCCGAGCGGCGATCTGGGTGAATTCGACCCGGAAGGTTTTCTCTATCTCAAGGGTCGCAAGAAGCATCAGTTCGTCACCAGTTTCGGGCGCAACGTCAACCCGGAATGGGTCGAATCGGAACTGACCCAACGCCGTCACATCGCCCAGGCCTTCGTCTACGGCGAAGCCATGCCCCATAACCACGCCCTGCTCTGGCCACACAGCCCGGCGTGTACCGATGCGCAACTGGCGGCCGATGTCGCCGCCGCCAACGAGGCCTTGCCCGACTATGCCCAGGTGCACCACTGGACACGCCTGACGCACCCGTTCACCGCGTCCAACGGTCTGCTCACCGCCAATGGCCGCCCGCGTCGCGACGCCATCGTTTCGATGTATCAGGCGCAACTGACTGAATTCGCCAAATCCCAGGAGTCCGCATCATGAGTTTTTTCGACACCCTGCAAGAAGCCACGCACGAGGAGCGTCATGCGCTGTTCAACCTGCCGATCATCCAAGATGCCCTGCAGGGCAAGGTCAGCCTTGAGAGTTACCGGGCATTTCTTGCCCAGGCCTACTACCACGTACGCCACACCGTACCGCTGATGATGGCGTGCGGTGCTCGCCTGCCGACGCACCTTGAATGGCTGCGCAAGGCGGTGTGCGAATACATCGAGGACGAATATGGACATGAGCAATGGGTGCTGGACGATATCGAAGCCTGTGGCGGCGACCGCGAGGCCGTGCGCGGCGGGCAGCCGTCACTGCCGATCGAATTGATGGTCAGCTTCCTTTACGACCTGATCGCCCGGGGTAACCCGGTGGGTCTGTTCGGTATGGTCAATGTACTGGAAGGCACCAGCATTGCCCTGGCCACCCATGCAGCGGGCAGTATCCGCGAGCAACTGGGGCTGCCGGAAACCGCTTTCAGTTACCTCAATTCTCACGGCGCACTCGACATCGAGCACATGCAAACCTATCGGCACCTGATGAATCAGTTGCAGGATCCCGCCGACCAGGCCGCAGTGATCCACGCCTCAAAAGTCGTCTACCGGCTCTACTCCGATATGTTCCGTGGCCTGCCCCGCGATGCGGAGGCCCATCATGCAGTTGCATGAAGCCCGGGTGGTCCTGACCGGTGCCAGCGGCGGCATCGGCCTCGCCATCGCCGACGCCCTTTGCGCAGCCGGCGCGCAGGTACTGGCAGTCGCCCGGCATCAGGCACGTTTGCAGCCCTTGCTCGAGCGTTATCCGCAGAACCTGTGCTGGGTCGCCGCCGATCTGACATTTCTGAGCGACCGGCGCAAGGTGCTGGCCGCCGCCGAGGCGATTGGCGGCCTCAACCTGCTGATCAACGCGGCCGGGATCAATCACTTCGCCATGCTCGAACAGCTCGACGACAGCGAAATCAACGCGATGCTGGCGGTGAACATCAGTGCGCCGATCTGCCTGACCAGACTCTTGCTGCCGCTGCTCAAGCAGGCTGACAGCGCGATGGTGGTCAATGTCGGTTCGACTTATGGTTCGATCGGCTACCCCGGCTATGCCAGCTACTGCGCAACCAAGTTCGCCTTGCGCGGGTTTTCCGAAGCCTTGCGCCGCGAGCTGGCTGACACCCATGTCGGCGTGTTGTACGTCGCTCCCCGAGCCACCCGCACATCGATGAACAGTCCCGCAGCCCAGGCACTGAACGATGCGCTCAACGCCAGCGTCGACGACCCGCAAGCCGTGGCCACGGCAGTGGTGCATGCGATTGCCGGTGATCGACGCGACCTCTATCTGGGCTGGCCCGAGCGTTTTTTCGTGCGCCTGAACAACCTGCTGCCCAATCTGGTGGATCGCGGTCTGCGCAAGCAGTTGCCATTGATTCGTCGCTTGAGTGAAAAAATCGACAACGAGACGCCAAAGCCATGAAACCACTCTTTGCACCTGTGTTGCCGGGTGCCTCGCACGCTCCGGGCACTGGACGCCGTCGATCAGCAGCGACAACCTGTGCTTGCGGGGCGATCATCTCTACCGTCAAAAACGCTACGCTGAAGCCAGGGCGACGCTGCTCAAGACCCGGCAGGCCGCTCCCCACGCTGGCCGGGAAAGTGCCGATAGCGGGCACCACGAAGAAATCGACGCGTTGCTGGTGGACGTGAACAAGAAACTCGAATGACAGGAGTCCGTGTGCGTTTATTACTGATCGAGGATGACGTAGCGCTCGGTGAGGGCATTCACCAGGCGCTGGGGCGCGAAGGTTATACCGTCGACTGGCTCAAGGATGGCAGCAGCGCCCTGCACGCCTTGCTCAGCGAAACCTTTGACCTGGCGGTGCTGGATCTTGGCCTGCCACGCATGGACGGCCTCGATGTACTGCGCCGGGTCCGGGCCAGCGGCGCCAACCTGCCGGTGCTGATCCTCACGGCTCGAGATGCCACCGAGGATCGCATCGCCGGTCTCGACGCCGGTGCCGACGATTACCTGGTCAAACCCTTTGATCTGGCTGAGCTCAAGGCACGCCTTCGCGCCTTGCTGCGGCGCAGCGCCGGCCGCGCACAGATGCTGATCGAGCATGCCGGCATCAGCCTCAACCCCGGTACCCAGCAAGTCAGCTATCTGGGCGAACCGGTGGTGCTGACGCCCAAGGAGTATCAACTGCTGCATGAATTGTTGTCGCCGCCGGGGCGGGTCCTGACCCGCGATCACTTGACGCGACTGCTCTATGGCTGGAACGAAGAAGCCGAAAGCAACACCCTGGAAGTGCACATTCACCACCTGCGGAAAAAATTCTCCACCGAGCTGATCCGTACCATCCGTGGTGTGGGGTATCTGGTGGAGGAGCGTCAATGACCTCGATCCGTCGCCGTACCCTGACCCTGATAACCGGCCTGCTGCTTGCCGGCCTGTTGGTACTCAGCGTGTTCAACCTGCACGACAGCAACCATGAAATCGCCGAAGTCTACGACGCGCAACTGGCGCAGAACGCGCGTCTGCTGCAGGGCGTCATGCGCATGCCTCTGACGGGGCACGAACACGCGGACCTGTACCGCGCCTTCAACGCTGCGCTGGCTGAAGGGGTCCCTCGGGGCGACGGCCATCCCTATGAGCGAAAGCTCGCCTTTCAGGTGTGGAACGCCAGGGGCGAGGTATTGGTACACACCGCCAGCGCACCGACGTTCACCACGCCGCCGTCCCAGCCCGGCTTCAGCGATGTAGTGGACCTGGACCAGCGCCAGTGGCGAGCCTTCATCCTCGAAGACCCGCAGAACGGTTTCCGTATCTGGGCCGGCGAACGCAGTGATGTCCGTGCCGACCTGGTCGACCGCATCGTCCGTCACACGCTATGGCCGAACGTGGTTGGCAGCCTGATCCTCGCGGCGATGGTCTGGCTCGCCATCGGCTGGGGGCTCAAGCCCCTGGCCAATATGGCGGCGACCCTTCGTGCCCGGCACAGTGGTTCCCTTGAACCCTTGCAACTGACACCGTTGCCCAGCGAGCTGGAACCCATGCAGGCGGCGCTCAATCGCATGCTTGCTCAGATTCAGGAAGTACTGGGGCGCGAACGTCGCTTCATTGCCGATGCCGCCCATGAAATGCGCACGCCGCTGGCCGTGTTGCGTTTGCATGCGCAAAACCTGCAGGAAGCCGGCACCGAACAGGAACGGCGTGAATCGCTGGAGTTTCTGATCGCAGGCGTGGACCGTACCAGCCGTCTGGTCAACCAGTTGCTGACCATGGCCCGCCTGGAACCCACGGCCGACAAGCCCGTCCGCCCACTAATCGACCTCGGGGAAACCGTGCGCAACACGCTGGTGCAACTTACGCCGTGGCTGCTGAGCCGGCATCTGGAAGTGGCATTCGATGCCAGCGACCACCCTTTCAACGTTCACGCCGATGCGGCCGTCATCGACATCGCGCTGAACAACCTGATCACCAATGCCGCCAATTTTTCACCCGAGCATGGCGTGATTTCAGTGTTTCTTCATCAGGCAGACGGCTTCTATCACCTGAGTGTCGAGGATCAGGGGCCAGGCATTGATGAAGCGGACAGGCCCCGGTTGTTCGAGCGCTTTTACAGTCGGGGCAATCCGCAGGGGGCAGGACTGGGATTGGCCATCGTCAACACCATCGCAACGCGCTTGCACGGGCGCATCACGCTGGCCAACCGGGCAGAGGGCGGGTTACGGGCGACGTTGTCGATTCCGGTCGGCTGAGCATTGCGCGGTTTGCCGTTCAGAAGAGAACTCAAGATGACACGATTGGCCGTGCGGCAGCGTCTGACTCGGCGGATTCCATTCGGGAGCGCTGCAAGGTTTCCGGCAGCGTCACCCACAGCAACATGAGCGCCACCGCCGCAACGGCGGCCAATGTCAGAAACGCAGCACTGTACCCCGCCTCCTGAACCACAACCCCCGCCAGGCTGTTGCTCAATGCCGCGCCCAGACCGAACACCGTCGAGATCGCCCCGAGGCTGACGTTGAAGTGTCCGGTCCCCAGCGTCAGGTCTTTCACCACCACCGGAAACAGCGCGCCGAAAATCCCCGCGCCGATGCCATCGAGCAACTGCACCGAAACCAGCCACCACGGATCGTTCGACAGCACATACAACACGCCGCGCAACGGCAGGATCAGAAACCCCGCCAGCAGCAACGGCTTGCGTCCCCACAGATCGGCCTTTGCTCCCACCAGCAGCGCGACCGGCACCATCACCAGTTGCGCCGCGACGATGCAGGCGGACGTAAGTGGCGTGGCCATCTGCAGATTGGCCTGCGCCAGTTTCTGACTCACCAGCGGCAACATCGCCGCGTTTGCCAGATGAAACAGCGCGCAGCAAATCGCGAACATCAGCAACGATCGGTTGGTCAGCAATACGGAAAAGCCCGAAGGCTGCTTGCTCTGCCCCGACCCGCTCGGTGCAAGACCTCGGGCGAGATCGTGATCAATGGCTTCTGCCGATACGAACGAAACGGCAATCACGCTGGCCAGCGCCATGACCGCCATCAAATAAAACACCGCGACCGGGCCGAACAGATACGCGGACAAACCGGCCAACAGCGCCGCGCAGGCGTTGCCGGCGTGGTTGAAGGTTTCGTTACGCCCGGTTCTGCGCGTAAACGCGCGAGGTCCGGTAATGCCGAGGGTGATCGCGCAGATGGCCGGCGCGAAGATCGAAGCGGCAACGGCACTGATGGCTTGCGTCACGGCCACCAGGGTAAACGACGTCACGAACGGCAACAGCAGACAGCTTCCGGTGACCACCAGCGCGGCAATCGCGATCAGCGCCCGTTTGAAGCGTGTGCTGTCGACCAGCGCACCCGCCGGGGTTTGCGTGATGAGCGCGGCGATCCCGGCAATCGTCATGACCAGCCCGATACTCGCCGGCTCCCAGTGATGAACCGCCAGCAAGTAAATCGCCAGATAGGGACCGAGCCCGTCGCGTACATCGGCGAGGAAGAAATTCAGGCTGTCGAGGGACAGGTTGTTGCGGTGATCGAGGTGAGTAGCCACGGGTAACTTCTTCGTTGTCGAGGTTCTGCGAAATGACTCAACCTCCGCAAATCGAATGACCTTTTGCCAAGCGTTTTAGTTGCATGAAACAGCCGTCTTTACTGGCCCATCAACAACTCGCGCTCGCCTTCGCACAACCCCACCACGTAATCCCAGACCACTCGCAACCGCACCGACTTGTGCAGCTCGCGCCGCGTGCTGATCCAGTAACTGCGCTCGATGCTCTCATCCGGCAACAGCGGCACCAGATCCGGGTCCGACGCCGCCATATAGCAAGGCAGCACCGCAATCCCCAGTCCCGAACGCGCCGCCTGCTGCTGGGCAATCACGCTGGTGCTGCGAAACACCACACGCGGATTGCGGCAGAAGCTGTTGAGAAACATCAGCTCCTGACTGAACAGCAGATCATCCACGTAACCGATCCAGGCATGTTGGCCAAGATCTTCGCGGGTACGCAGTGGCGGCGCATGGTCGAGGTAAGCACGGCTGGCATAGAGCGCGAGCCGATAATCGGTGAGTTTGCGGGTGACCAGCATGTCCGCCGCCGGGCGCTCCAGGTGAATGCTGATTTCCGCCTCGCGATTGAGAATACTGACGAAGCGCGGCACCGCCACCAGCTCCACTTCCAGCCCCGGATAGCGCTCGAACAACCCGATCATGCGGCTGGCCAGGAACATGATGCCCAGCCCTTCCGTCACGCCGACGCGAATCTTGCCCAGTGGCGCCGTGGACTGGGTGATTTCTTCCTGAGCCAGCAGCGCGACATTTTCCATGGCTTCGGCGTGTTTGAGCAGCGCCTCCCCTGCCGGGGTCATTTCGTAGCCTTGGGCGTGCTGGACGAACAGCGCGGTGCCGAGGCTTTTTTCGATGGCCTCGATGTGCCGGGCGACGGTGGCGTGAGTAGTGTCCAGGCGGCGGGCAGCGGTAAGCAGTCGGCCACTGCGCTGCAACTCTAGAAAGAACCGCAGGTCGTTCCAGTCGAACATGGCTTGTCCTTGTCGGCTATCGTCAGAAAGTACTGTTTGAAAACGCACAGCGGCTGCGCAAAAACTAACATTCTTTTGACGAAAGCTAACAACTAGGATGACTGATAACAAAAACAATAAGCGAGGTCAGGGAATGCAGACTTCCCTCGATGAATTCGATTACATCGTGGTCGGCGCCGGGCCGGCCGGGTGTTTGCTGGCCAATCGGCTGTCGGCGGATCCGCAGCAGCGTGTGTTGCTGCTGGAGGCCGGCGGGCGTGACAACTATCCGTGGATTCACATACCCGTGGGTTACCTGTTCTGCATCGGCAACCCGCGCACCGACTGGTGCTTCAAGACCGAAGAACAACCGGGCCTCAATGGCCGCGCGCTGAGTTATCCGCGCGGCAAGGTGCTGGGCGGCTGCTCGTCGATCAACGGCATGATCTACATGCGCGGCCAGGCCAACGACTATGACGGCTGGGCCGCCGAGGGCAATCCGGGCTGGGCCTGGAATGATGTGCTGCCACTGTTCAAACAGAGCGAAAACCACTTTGCCGGCGCAGCGGAATTCCATGGCGACAAGGGTGAATGGCGGGTCGAACGCCAGCGCCTGTCGTGGCCGATTCTCGACGCCTTTCGCAGCGCAGCAGAGCAGAGCGGCATCGCCAGCATCGATGACTTCAATCAGGGCGACAACGAGGGTTGCGGCTACTTTCAGGTCAATCAGAAGGCCGGGGTGCGGTGGAATGCGGCGAAGGCGTTTCTGAAGCCGATTCGAGATCGCGCCAATCTTACGGTGTTGACCGACGTCGAGGTTGATCGGGTGCTGTTCGAGGATGGCCGCGCCGCAAAGATCAGCGCACGTTGGCAGGGTCAGGAAAAGCGCTTCAAGGCGCGCAAAGAGATCGTGTTGTGCGCAGGCTCCGTGGGCTCGCCAGGCATTCTGCAACGCTCCGGGATCGGGCCGCGTCCGCTTTTGGAAAAACTCGGGATCGGCGTGGTGCATGAATTGCCGGGGGTGGGCGGCAACCTGCAGGATCACCTGCAACTGCGCCTGATCTACCAACTGGAAAACGCCCGCACCCTCAACCAGATCGCCGGCAGTGTGTGGGGCAAGATGGGCATGGGCCTGCGCTATCTGTATGACCGCAGCGGGCCATTGTCGATGGCGCCAAGTCAGCTGGGCGCGTTTGCCCGCTCGGGGCCGGAACAGACCTCGGCCAATCTCGAATACCACGTGCAGCCGCTGTCGCTGGAGCGTTTTGGCGAGCCGCTGCACAGCTTCCCCGCGTTCACCGCTTCAGTGTGTGATTTACGTCCGCAGAGCCGTGGCCGGGTCGAGATCCGCTCCGCCGATCCGCAAACAGCACCGCTGATTCAGCCCAATTACCTCAGCCATCCCGAAGACCTGCGCGTCGCCGCCGATGCGATCCGCCTGACCCGCCGCATCGTCAGCGCCCCGGCTTTGCAAGCCTTCAACCCGGTGGAGTACCTGCCCGGCGCCAGCCTGCAGACCGAAGAACAACTGCACGAAGCGGCGGCGAAGATCGGCACGACGATTTTCCACCCGGTCGGCACCTGTCGCATGGGCAACGACGCAGATGCGGTGGTCGATGCGCAATTGAGGGTGCACGGCGTGCCGGGCCTGCGGATTGCCGATGCGTCGATCATGCCGCGCATTACCTCCGGCAACACCTGTTCGCCTACGCTGATGATTGCTGAAAAAGCGGCACAGCTGATTCTCAACCCCGAGACCAGGAACATCACACCGAAAACCGAAATGGCTCACACCCTGTAGACATCGCGCTTCACCCGGACACGCAACACCAGTGGAAACAACAAAAACAATCACTGTGAGGGATACCGATATGTCAGAACACGTTCAGCCGCTGGACGCCGTGCGCAGCGCGGACGCCAGCCCCGATACCCGAAAGGTCATCTTCGCCTCGTCCCTGGGGACGGTGTTCGAGTGGTATGACTTCTTTCTCTACGGCGCCCTGGCGGCGGTGATCAGCAAGCAGTTCTTCGCCGGGGTCAACGACACCACGGCGTTCATCTTCGCGCTGATGGCGTTTGCCGCAGGCTTCATCGTGCGGCCGTTCGGGGCGCTGGTGTTCGGTCGGTTGGGGGACATGATCGGGCGCAAATACACCTTCCTCGCGACCATCATCCTGATGGGCGTGGCAACGTTCGCGGTGGGCCTGCTGCCGACCTACGCCAGCATTGGCATCGCCGCACCGATCATTCTGGTGGTGCTGCGCATGCTTCAGGGCCTGGCCCTGGGCGGCGAGTACGGCGGCGCCGCGACTTACGTCGCGGAACACGCGCCGATCGGCAAGCGCGGGTTCCACACCAGCTGGATTCAATCCACCGCGACCCTCGGCCTGCTGTTGTCGCTGCTGGTGGTGCTCGGTTGCCGCTACTTCACCGGTGATCAGTTCGAAGTCTGGGGTTGGCGTATTCCGTTCCTGCTGTCGATCGTGCTGCTGGGCATTTCCACCTGGATTCGCCTGAGCCTGCACGAGTCGCCGGCCTATCTGAAGATGAAAGAGGAAGGCAAGGCCAGCAAGGCGCCGATCCGCGAATCCTTCGGCAAATGGGAAAACCTCAAAGTCGTGCTGATCGCCCTGTTCAGCATCAACGCCGGGCAAGCGGTGACCTTTTACGCCGCGCAGTTCTACGTGCTGTTCTTCCTCACCCAGTTCCTGAAAATGGACCCGGCGGTGGCCAACAGCTTGCTGATCATCAGTGTGGTGATCGGCGCGCCATTCTTCATCATTTTCGGTTGGCTGTCGGACAAGGTCGGGCGCAAACCGGTGTTGATGCTCGGCCTGTTGTTAGCCACGGCGCTGTACTTCCCGATCTTCAAATCCCTGGCCCACTACGCCAACCCGGCCATCGATCAGGCCAGCCAACAGGCGCCAATCACCGTGGTGGCTGACCCTGCCACCTGCACCTTCCAGTTCGACCCGGTAGGCAAGGCCAAATTCGACAGCCCGTGCGACAAGGTCAAGACCTTCCTGGTCAAGCAAGGTCTGCCCTACTCCAGCGTCGCCGCCCCGGCGGGCAGCACGGTGCAAGTGAGCGTCGGCGATGTGAAACTCGACGGCTTCGACGAGGCCGCCCTGCGCGGCGCGATCACCCTGGCTGGCTACCCGCAACAGGCCGACATGCAGCAGATCAACAAGCCGATGATCGTGGCCCTGATCGTCGCGCTGATCATCATCTCCGCCATGTGCTACGGCCCGCTCGCCGCGCTGATGGTCGAACTGTTCCCGACCCGCATCCGCTACACCTCGATGTCCCTGCCGTATCACATCGGCAACGGCTGGTTCGGCGGATTCCTGCCAACCGTGTCGTTTGCGCTGGTGGTGTACACCGGGGATATTTTCTATGGGCTGTGGTACCCGGTGCTGATTACCGGAGTGAGCCTGGTGGTGGGGATGATCTGTCTGCGTGAGACGAAGAATATCGATCTGGACAAGAACTGATTGATATTCGTGTGGCGGGGGCGCAATGCCCTCGCCACCCTGCTGGATCTCAAACCTCCGCCTCCAGCAACTCAAAATTCACCTGATCGGGATAGAACGCCACGTAGTCCTTGATCTGGCTGACCGAAATCTTCGGATGTTCGTACGTCCACACCGCATTCGCCCCTTCATGCCCCGGCACTTGCAGACTGAAATAGTTGGCATCGCCCTTGTACGGGCAGTAGGTGGTGTGGTCGGTGCGGGCGAAGTATTTTTCGTCGATATCCTCGCGCGGGATGTAGTAGACCGGCGGGTAATTGGCTTCGAGCAGCACCAGGGCTCGGGCCGAGGCGGCGACCTGTATGCCGTGGAACTTCACAAGCAGGCAGCCTGGTTGCTCGGCGATGGTGATAACGGGACTGAGACCGGACGTTTTCATCGGTTTCTCCTGACGGCGGCGAAGGCACCGGTTCAGGTATAACCCATGCGGGGGAAACTCGTCGGGTTCGCAGCCGAACGGTTTTTTGCCGAGCAAATAAAATCGTGGCCTGTGGAGACTGTAACTTTGAAGGTCACCAACTTGTGACAAAAATAACTCTTGTCCTCCCGTAGTTCGCCTTGACAGCGCCAGCCACGCGATGGAAATATCCTTACCGTTATCGAGAAACTTCAATCTCCGATAACCATGGACGCTCTCAAAAAAATAATGAAATGGAGTTTCAGCATGCCTTGCTTTCGCCAGCCACATTCTTTCTCCCTCATAAATATTTCATATTTCCCGCCCCCAGCCTGATCAATTGATCGCACGCTCTTACCCAGCGCATTTTCCTGTGTGCCACATCTATCGATGCCAGAGAATAACTATGAAAGTAGTGAACAGTTCCGTCCTGAAGGAATGGTATGACAGAGAATACAGCGCTTGCGACAACGGCACCCTGTTCGGTGAATTACGCGATGAATTCAAGCAATTTCTGACCAGTCTTCCCGACGGCCCGGGTCGCGCACTGGAATTGGGTTGCGGCGATGGTCGCAACCTCACGGCCTTGGCTCGCAAGGGCTACAGCCTGAGCGGTGTGGACATGGTTGACAGCACGATTCGGAGCCGCAGGCTCAACCCCTTGTTACGCGAGCTCGACTTCCAGCAGACGGACATCCTCAACTATGACCCCGCCCCTGCGACTTACGACGTACTCGTCTGTTCCGAAGTGTTGCACTTCTTCACTCAGGAGGAGCTTAACAAGGTGATGCCCAAAATCATCAGCGCAGTAAAAACGGGTGGCTATATATTTCTCGACTTGTTATCCGACCTGACACGTTACTTCCAAGCAAGCGGCGAGCCTTTTATCTGGGACAAGGAAGCCGGACTATCCATTCAAGACAGCGAAGGTTTCTTTGATGCCTGGCTGGGCGACTTTGATATCTATTCCTTCAATAAATTTTTCGACAAGCAAAGTTGGCCATTGAGTAACTCTGACAACTTGCCCATCGATCCTTATACCTGGCAGGGCACCTATGTTTCGGTGTGCGCAAGAAAACGCAATTAACTCCCCCGAAGTTGTGCTTGAAAGGATATTGAGCCATGCAACTTTTTCATCAGGTCATCGCCGATAACGCCCGTCAATACCCGACCAAACCGGCCATCGTTCTGGATGGGGTCGCAACCTCTTATCAGCAACTGCAGCAACGAGCGGATGCCATCGCCGCCCTTGTATCCACCCTGGGAGTCGCCCCCGGCGAACGCGTTGGACTGTATTCGCCCATATCCATCGAACTCATCGCCGCCTACCTCGGGCTGCTGCAAGCCGGGGCGATCACCGCCGCCACCCATCACACACTGAGTCGCGCCAAGCTGATTCACCAGCTCAAGCATTCGGGCGCCCGGGTCCTGATCACCGATTGCACTGACGACCTGCCTGGCCTGATCGAAGCCGCCGGACTGGAGCTGATCCTGCTGACCGTTCCCGTCCCCGACGCTACGCCAAATGTCATCCCCCTGGCCGATGCCCTTGCCGCGCACCGTACACAAGATACCCCGGCCACCGCACCACTTTACGCGGACCCTGAACGAGCCACCTCGATTTTCTATACCTCAGGCTCGACCTTCAATCCCAAAGGCGTGCTGGTCAATCACCGGATCATGCTGGCGGCTTCCAGCAGGGTTACCACCTACCTGCAGAACAGTCCCGACGACCGCATCCTCAGCTACTCGACGCTGGCCTCCGACTACGGCGTCTACAACGTGATGATGCCGTTGTTTGCCGGCGCCACCAGCGTCATTGAAAGCAAGCCCGCCGCCAGCGCGGAGGATGTCCTCAGGGTGGTCGAGCGCGAGTCCGTAACCGCCATGCATGTGTTTCCCCCAGTGTTTTTTCTGCTGGCCAATACCGGCCCGCAGTGGCAGGCACGAGTCCCGGAGCTGCGCTATATCTCCAGCAGCGGCCAGGCCTTGCACACCCGACATATTCAGCGAATCCGCCAGGCCTTGCCCCAGGTGCGGATTTTTTCCAATTACGGGCTCACCGAATGCAAACGTGTCAGTTATCTCCCCCCTGAAGAGATTGACCTGCGCCCGACGTCGGTGGGCAAACCTCTGCCCGGCGTCAGCCTCTATCTGGTCGACGAACAGGGTCGTGCCATTGACGAACCCGGACAAATCGGCGAGTTGCTGGTGACCAGCGACTACCTGATGCTGGAGTACTGGAACATGCCCGAGGCTAATGCCAGGGCCTTCGTCCACGATAAGTTCGGCCATTCGCGGCTGTACCGCACCGGCGATCTGTTCAAGCGAGATGCCGAGGGTTATCTCTACTACGTGGCGCGCAAGGATGACGTGTTTGCGCGCAACATCTGGAACGTCAACCCGAGGGAAATCGAACAGTGCCTGGCCTCCCACCCCGCCGTCGCCGAAGTGCTGGTGGTGCCGGTCGCCGACGAATCGGCCGGGCACGTGCCAAAGGCCTGCATCGTACTTGACACCGACCATCGCCAGACCAGCGAACAGGCCTTGCTGGATTACTGCAAAAGCCGCCTGGACTGGCACATGGTGCCGGCCCAATTCGTATTTCTCGAAGCCTTGCCAAAAACCGATTCGGGCAAGTTCACCGCCAAAGGACTGATCTGACAGCAGGAGCTACTTCATGAACACTTGTCCGCAGCCGTCACTGGATGACATCGGTCTGGACCACAATCTGCAACAGAGCGCCATGCTGAAACTGGCCGGGCACTTCCACAGTCTGGCCACGGGCGCCAGCCAGGTGCCTTTGCAGTCGCTGCACAGCCATCTGATGTCAGAGATCGGAGACCCTGAGATCCTCGACTATCACGATCGTCTGATCGAAGGTGCGGGTCCGCTGTTCTCGCACTTTCTGGCCAGCGTGCCGTACATCCTCGAAGAACTGTCGAGGGTCGGCGTGGCCCTGAACCGCCTGGCCCGGGCCAACACCCGAAGCGTCGACCAGACCTTCAGTCTGTTCGAGGTGGACGCTTTCGATGGCAGCAACGGCCGCGCATTGGCCGGCCACTCGCAGGGCCTGATTCGCAGCTTTACCTCATCGCCCAACCAGGCCAACCGGATTCCGTTCGAGCGCCATGCAGACCCGGCGCTGTCGCTGTTCTATCCGCAATCGGTCTTCAAAGTCACCCCTGCGCTGCTGCAAAGTCCCGACTACGAACGCTTCAGCCAGGGGTTCGATTTCATTTATGAAATGGCCGCGTTTCAGTTCTATACCCGCGATCGCGAGCGGCAGATCGGTCATATCAAACAGTTTCTCAAACCTGGGGGGCTGGTGTTCTTCCTTGAAAAACTCAACCACCCCGACCCGCAGGAATACCTGCGGCGCGAACGGATCAAGGACGAAGTATTCAAGACTCGCTACTTCAGCGAGGAAGAAATCCGCTGGAAACGCCAGCAGATGCTTGAGCAGATGCAGAATGGACAGGTCACCCTGGAAGAATTGGTCAGTGCCCTGTCGGCCCGATTCAAGCATGTCCACTTGCTGTGGAGCAGCAGCAATTTCTGCGAATTCGTTGCCTCGGACGATCCAGCGCAAATCGAACGTTTCCTCGGTCTGCTGGGACCGGTAGTGCAACCCGCAGCATTCTGTTTTGAAAGGGCGCGCCTTGGCGACTTGTCAGCTCCCCACAATGCTGTCGCGGAGCCAGTCGATGATTGATCGCACCGGCCAAGCGTTTCACCACGCCGCGTCACCCGCACTGTGCCAACGGGCGCTGGAGCATCTTCCGGTCTGGCGCGAACGCGCAGCCGCGGCAGAAAAGAACCGCCGACTGAGCAGCAGCACCTTCAGCGAACTGTTCGCTGGCGACTGGCTGGACCTGCTCTCGCCGCGCGCGCAGACCACCAGCAGCGGGCACTGGCCAACGTTGGTGGAAAGCGCGCGCATCGCCGCCAGAGCCTGTGCCTCCACGGGCTGGATGCTGGCCCTGGTCGGCGGCCACGGCTGCATCGCCCGGCGCCTGCCGCCGGCCTGCCAGGACCTGTTGTACGCCGAAGGGTCCCGGCAATTGTTCGCTTCGGCGTCCGGCAGCACCAACAGCCAGTTATCCCGAGAATCCGATGGCATTCGGGTCAACGGGCGGTGGCGCTTCAGCTCGGGTATCGAAGACGCCACCTGGCTGATGCTCAATGCTCCCTGCCCGAACCATCCGGATGCCGAAAAGACTCCTCGATTCCTGCTGCTGGTCGCTGCTAATGATGTTCAGCGGCTCGACAGCTGGGACAGCTGTGGCATGTCGGCCACCGGTTCCCACGATGTGCTGACCCATCAGTTGCTAATACCCCATGAACGGGTGTTCGCGCTGCATGAGGTATTTGCCCGACATTCGCCTATGCCCGGCACCGACTACATCGACCATGCTCCATTGGTGCCTTATCTCACGACCTCGATCATTGGTCCGTTGCTGGGTTGCGCCGAGGGCGCCCACGCCGCGTTTGTGACGGCGCTCACCGGATCGTCCCTGGCCAGTGACCCACGGATTGCCGAACAAGCAGCCCATTCGGCCGCGCAGTTGTACAGCGCCGGGTTGCTGTATGACTCGCTGGTTTCCCGACTGCATGAGGCAGGTGTCCAGAATTGCCCACTGGACAGCGGCCAGGTGTTACAGCTCAAGCGCGACCGCGCCTATCTGGCACAGCAATGCGTGCAAGTGGTCCGGCGCCTGGTGGAACGACTTGGTGCCTCGTCACTGGTGGCCGGCAACCCGCTCCAGCGTCACTGGCGCGATATCCAGGCCATCGCCGCGCACCGCGACCTGGTGTGGAACGACACGATGCTGGCCTGTGGCGAGGCCATATTGAACCCTTCCAGCGTCGACGCCAAAACGGCCTGACTGATATTTCATTAGCGATTGTCTCAGCGAGGTTTACATGTTCATTCGCAACAAATCCGATGTAGAAAAAACCCCGTACTTCGTCGAATGGGGCGCCGGCACCAGCCATCGGCTGCTCACCGAACGCGATGCCATGGGCTTTACCCTGTGTCACACCGTGGTCCGCGCCGGCACCGAATCGCTGTTGCACTATCGCAATCATCTGGAGGCGTGTTATTGCATTGCCGGGGAAGGCGAAGTCGAAGATATGCAGGGAAATGTCTACCCGATTCGGCCCGGCGATGTGTATGTGCTTGACCAGCACGATCGCCATTATCTGCGCGGGGGCAAGGAAAAGGATCTGATTCTGGTCAGCGTGTTCAACCCGCCCCTGCGTGGCGACGAGCGACATAACCTCAACGACAGCTCGGGCTCGGCTTACTGATGTTGCGGCAGCCCCGCCAGGGCGCCCACCCACAGGAGTGTCATCATGCGTAAGGATTACCTGGCTTTCTTCATCTCGCTGTTCCTGTCGCGGCTGGCGGATCAGATCCTGTTGTTCATCGTGCCGCTGGTGGTGTTCCAGACCACCAACAGCGCGTCCTGGGCGGGGCTCGCATTTTTCGTCGAGTCGCTGCCGCGTTTTCTCGCGTTTCCACTATGTGGGGCCCTGTGCGACAAGTTCTCGCCCATCAGGATTCTGCACATCAGTCAGGTCTACCGGGCGCTGCTCTGCGTGTTGGCGGTTGGGCTTTATGCCGTCTTCGGCGGTATCGCGTGGCTTGTGGTGCTGTCTGCGCTGTGCGGCGTGCTGACTACTCAGGGCATCATGGCCCGCGAAGTGCTGATGCCGCATATTTTCCAGCACTACAGCTACACCAAAACCCTTTCCTACTCGCAGATAGCCGACCAGACCGGACTGGTTCTGGGACCCTTGGTGGCGGCATTGCTGCTGGAGGTTTCGGCCTGGCACTGGGTGGTGCTGTGGGTGGCCGGGCTGTTCCTGCTGGCCGACCTGAGCATGCTGGTGTGGCAACGTTTCAGTCGTATCACCCTCGAGGTGTTTGAGCAGCATCAGGACATCTGGCTGCAGCCTCTGCGCATCGCGTTCAGGCATATCCGCGAACTGGCGGAGCTGAAAAAGATCATCACCCTGGCGATCGGGGTCAACCTGATTGTCGGGGTCACCCTGGCCACTTCGGCGGCCATGGTGCTCGGTCAATACAGCGCCGGCAAGGACGACTACGCCGTGCTGCAAGCGGCTGGCGCGGTGACCACCATCGTGATTCTGTTTTTCCTCGCCCGGGTGGTATTGCCGTTGCGCGTATTGGGTGGCGTTGCCTGTTCGATGCTCGCCGCCGGCGCCTTCATCAGCGCCCTGAGCCCGAACCTGGCGGGTTATGTGCTGGGTTTCCTGTTGATCGTCGGCTTCGACAAGATGTTCAACGTTTACATGCGCAGCATTCGCCAGCGAGTCATTCCCCCTCAGGACTTCGGCAAGACCGTGGGCGTGATCACCCTGCTCAACAACTTGTCACAACCGCTCGCGGGACTGCTTGTTGCGCTGCTCGCCGCGCCTTTGGGGGCACAACGTGTGATCCTGATCCTGGCTGTGCTGGCGACGCTGCTGGGCGTTGCGGCTCTCTGGTGGTTTGCCAGAGTACGTAATACATCCGCCGCTTCGATCCTCGAAACCGAGCAGTAACCGATTTCAATGTCGTAGAGCGATGTCCGAAAACAAAAAAAACGCAGCCTGCGAAGGACTGCGGTTTTTTCGTTTCAGATTTCCGTTTTCAGATCAGGCGACGATATCGGTCGCCACGGCCTGCCCCACCACACCCACGGCGAAGTCCACCGAACCCTGGCCTGTCAGGTCGATCATCAGGCTGGTCTGGTTGGTCTGTTCGAAGTAAGTGAGGATCGCATCGCCCGCGTGGCCGGTGAAGCCGCTGACGAAGTTCAGCGTGGCTACGCCGGTGGCGAACCCGGCGATGCCCGACAGGTCGATCTTGTCCAGGCCGCTGGTGAAATCCATGATCCAGTCCGGCGCGGTCATGGTCGAATCGCTGGCCGCGCCGAACACGAAGGTGTCCGCGCCTTCACCACCCCACAGCGAATCACCGCCGCCACCGCCGTAAATGATGTCGTTGCCGGCACCGCCGATCAGTTCGTTGGCCGCGCTGTTGCCGATCAGCAAATCATTGCCCGAACCGCCAATGGCGTTTTCCACGGTCACGCCATAGGCGATGGACACGTTGCCCACCAGACCGCCGACGTCAGAGAACGAACCTTCATTGAGGTTGATCTTCTGGTTCTGGCTGAAGCCGGAGAAATCCAGGGTGTCGTTACCACCGCCATCCCACACCGAGAACACCACTTTCGAGGTGTTTGACGTGGCGCTGTAGAAGTCGCGATCGGCGTTGGAATTGAAGCCGTACACAGTGTTGTCGGCACGGGTTTCGAGGTTGGCACCGTAGAGTTTCTGCACCGCGACGATGTCGTCCATCAACGGTGCCGAAGCGTAGGCGCCGCTGCCGTCCTTGCTGAAGTTCTGGTCGGTGTTGGCCTCGCTCCAGTAGCTCATCAGGCTGTAGCCACGGGTGTCTTCGGCGTATTTGGCGTCACCGTAGGTCGGGTTGCCGTTGCCGGCGTTGTAGGCGCCCGGGTGCGACAGGCCGAGGGTGTGGCCGATTTCGTGGGTCAGGGTCTGACGCCCGTAGTTGTTGGTGTCCGGGGTCTTGTTGACCTGATATTGATCGTTGATCAGATACCACGATTGACCGTCGTAGCTGCTGCCCTGCGGCAGGTAGGCGAACGCTGCGCCGCCGGTGCTGACATCGTAGTTGCCGAAGGTCATGTGACCGTCACCGCCCTTGCCCTCGGTGAAGGTGACTTTGGCCACATCCGACCACGACTGCATCGACAGCACAGCCTGGGCTTTCTGCTGGGCACTGAACTCGCTGAAGTTGCCGAGTTTCGGGTTGTAGTTCGACGGTTTGTCGGTCAGGAAGGTGTAAGTCAGATCAATCTTGCCGTCGGCGTTCTTGTCTTGCCAGGACATGCCCTTGCGCAGGATTTCGGCAGCGGCCTGGTCGGCGGTGAACGACGGTTTGCCGTTGACGGTCCCGGTGCCACGGTCATACAGGTGGCTGAAGGTGTCGACAGCAGTGAAGGCGCTGCTGGCCTGGGAGGAAGGTTGAGACATGGTGTACGTCCTTGTTGCTGAAGAGTCAGTGTCAGACAGTAAAACGGCGATCTTCTGGCGAGATCGTCCTGTCACTCGCCCTTTTGAGGCGACTCGAACCTGACACAGTGCCGGGCGTGAACGCCATTCAATTTCTCGATAGCGTCCCCGATTGCCCCGGCGACGTCTGTCATCACCGGTAATTCCTTTATCTGTATATCCATACAGATAAAAGTTGCCCCGGCGCCCGACTCAGGCCATTCTGTGCGCCTCTTCGGGCAATGATCGACGACGGTGGTTATGCGGCTGTACCTCTGTGAAAAACCTTCCCAGGCCAAGGATATTGCGGCCGTGCTGGGCGCAAAGCGCCGAGGCGACGGCTGCTGGCTGGGAACGGACGTCACGGTGACCTGGTGCATCGGCCACCTGCTGGAAACCGCGCCGCCGGACGCCTACGACGCCAAATACAAGCGCTGGGTGCTGGCCGACCTGCCGATCATCCCGGACAAGTGGAAAATGACCGTCAAGCCGCGTACCGCCAGCCAGTACAAAGCCGTCAAGCGCCTGCTGGGCGAGGCCAGCGAACTGATCATCGCCACCGACGCCGACCGCGAAGGCGAAATGATCGCCCGGGAACTGGTGGAGCATTGTCGCTATCGCGGGCCGATCCGCCGCTTGTGGCTGTCGGCGCTGGACGAAGCCTCGATTCGCAAGGCGTTGGCGGCGCTCAAGCCGGGCGCCGAAACCTTCAGCCTGTATCACTCGGCACTGGGCCGCTCACGGGCGGACTGGCTGATCGGGATGAACATGAGTCGCCTGTTCACCCTGCTCGGCCGGCAGTCCGGTTATCAAGGCGTGCTGCCGGTAGGCCGGGTGCAGACGCCGACGTTGCGGCTGGTGGTGGATCGCGACCGCAGCATCGCCGATTTCGTGCCGGTCGCGTACTGGGCCATCGATGTGCAACTGCTGCACAACGGCACATCGTTCACCGCCCAATGGCGCGCCCCGAACGATGCCTGCGATGATCAGGACCGCTGCCTCAATCAGGCACTCGCCCAGCAAGCGGCCGCCGCAATCGGCAGCGCCGCCAGCGCCCGGGTGGTCAAGCTGCGCACCGAGCGCATGCGCGAAGTAGCGCCCCTGCCCTTCGATCTGGGCACCTTGCAGGAGGTCTGCTCGAAGAAGCTCGGCCTCGGCGCCCAGGAAACCCTCGACATCGCCCAGGCCCTCTACGAAACCTACAAAGTCATCACCTACCCGCGCAGCGATTGCGGTTACCTGCCCCTGAGCCAGCACAGCGAGGCACCGGGGATTCTCGCGGCGTTGCGTCAGGCCGATCCGGGCCTCGAAGCGTTGCGTGACCATCTGGAGCCACAGCGCCGCTCCCGCGCCTGGAACGACGCCAAGGTCAGCGCTCACCACGGCATCATCCCCACCGCTGCCGCGAAAAATCTCGAACGCCTGACCGGCAAGCACCGCGCGGTCTACACGCTGATCCGCGCGCGGTATCTGGCGCAGTTTCTGCCCAATCATGAATACGACCGCACCCAGGCCGATTTCGATTGCGCCGGGGAGGCCTTGCGCGCCGTCGGCAAGCAAATCATCGGACCGGGCTGGAAACGCGCATTGCCCGAAGCGCTGGCCCCGGCCAAGGGCCGTGAAGCCCCCACGCCACAAACGCTACCGACACTGACCCAAGGTGCCGAATGCGCCGTGGCGGACGTGAAGCTCAAGGACCTTTGGACGCAACCGCCCAAACCCTACACCGAAGGCGACCTGATCAAGGCGATGAAGAACGTCGCCAAACTGGTGGAAGATCCGCTGCTCAAGCAGAAACTCAAGGACACCACCGGCATCGGCACCGAAGCCACCCGCGCCTCGATCATTCAAGGCCTGCTGGATCGCGGTTATCTGGTGAAGAACGGCAAGGCATTGTCCGCCACGCCCGCCGCGTTCAGCCTGATCGACGCCGTGCCGCGCGCGATTGCCGACCCCGGCACCACGGCAATCTGGGAACAGGCGCTGGACATGGTGCAGAGTGGCGAGATGAGTCTGGAAGAGTTCGTCACCAAACAGGCGGCGTGGATGAGCAAGCAAGTGACCCGTTGTGCCGGGTTGAGCCTGACCATCAGCGGCCCGCCGCCTGCCGGCAAGGCCGCAGCACCGTGGAAGAACAAGCGCAAGACCACCCGGCGAAAAACCACGGGTACCGGCAAACGTACGGCAAAACCGGCTGCCAGATAGCTCGTTGCGCGCTACTGTTTCTGCAGTGATTGTCAGGAGCCTGCGGCATGTCTGTCATCGAACTGCGCGTCGCCCGGCGCGACGAACTGGAAACCCTCGAAAACCTGATGCAGTTCTACACCTATGACTTCAGCGAGTGGGTGCCGTTGAAGTTGGGCGGGCATGGTTTTTTCCCGATCCAGTTGAAAGACGATTACTGGCGTCAACCGGCGACCCGGCCATTCCTGATCCACGTCGACGATGAGCTGGCGGGGTTCGTGACCGTGGACGACCACCTCCTCATCGAAGGCGCCGACTACAACATCGGCTACTTCTTCGTCAGCCGACGCTGGCGTGGCCAAGGTGTCGCGCAGTTTGTCGCCTCTGCCCTCTTGAGCCACCTGCCCGGTCGATGGCAGATTTTCCATGTCGACGCCAACCTGCCTGCGCAGCGGTTCTGGGCCCGGCTCATCCCCGAGCTGAGCGGCGGCGACTTTACCCGCCAGACCAAAACCGTGGATGGCTACCCCTGCACCTTCTACGGCCTGCGAAGCCTTTCTCCCGCTGCCTGAAGCCCTCCTTTTTTCATTCCAGAATGACTTTGTCCGACAATATGTAGTTACTGAAAATAATCACTACAAAACCGTTGACGGCGTCGTTTGGCTTTTGCATGATGCAGACGTCTCCCTGATCGGGAGCACTGGCAACACGCTTGAGCAAGCTCGTCTGACCGCCGAGCTGTTTTTTCCGGATACACGCTGCCCACAAGGCAGATTGAAGAAGCTGACCTGGCCTGAACGTCCAGTACAAGGACGAGAAGCGCTGGCGAAAATTCTCAAGACGCTTGTGGTCGACCCTGAAAACGTCGTCAAGGAGCCTCCCGGTTTTCGCTGCTTCTCCTCGTTGTGACGCTATTGCGTAGCAGTTATTCAACACGACTACATGCAACAGACGCATGACCCCGTACTTCACACGGGCGACCGCTGACGTCCTGGTTTCGGTGCCAGGGATCAACTAACCGATGGGCTACCTGTATTAGCGAATCAACTTTGAAAGATCACCAGACTGGTCAAGGGGCAATATCATGAATCTGAACAATCAACCTACTATCGAAGAACTGGCTCGTATGTTCGCTGCACAAAAAGACAGCCATGACAGCCATATTCTGTGGATCAGCAAGTCGGGTCAGGTGCATATCGACTGCCTGTCGCCCCATGCTGGTGAAGAAGAGTTCGACCGGAACAACCAGAACCTGCTGGCCCGCCTGAAGATGTACCGCCGCGGCCACGGCTACGTCGGCAAGAAAGCCGCGGCCGACAAGGACTTCATCGGTAATGTTCTGCAAACGCTGAAACAGGCGTGGGACTCGATGCAGAACAAGAACGAAGTTCGGGTGATTGATCGGTTCTGCTAAGTTGAATTTTCAATAAACAAAAGGGCCTGCTTCCGATAAGGAGCAGGCCCTTTTTTATTGATCGCAAACCCTGTTCATGAACGGGTTTCCAGCACCATCTCCATGAACGCCACAGATGCCGCACTGTGATAGTTGTTCTGGCGCCGCAACAACGCCGCCCCTCGCTGCGGCGCCTCACTCTCCACACGTAACCGGCGCAACGCTCGATCCTCGGTCGCAATCGCCTCCGGCAACATGGTCGCAATCGGCGCATGCCGGATCACCTCCAGCAACGTGCTCACCGAATTCACTTCGATCTGCACCGTGGGCGCAATCCCATGCTGACGGAAATACTCGTCAATCGACAACCGCGTGATGAAGTCCGGTGCCAGCAAGGCGAAATCCAGTTGCGCAATGTCATCCGGCGTCAGCACTCCAGCGCTGTCATACAACGGATGCCCACGCCCGACCATCACTCCCAGCGTCTCGACAAACGCCGGAATGCATTCAATGTCCGGGTTGCGCACCGGGGTGAAGGCAATCGCGATGTCCAGCGAGTCATCCGCCAGCCCGGCCTCGATGTCGTCCATCGACAGCTCGAAAATCTCCAGGTGAATCCCCGGATAACGCGCCACGTAGTCTCGCACCAATGGCCCGACCAGATATGCCATGAAGGTCGGGGTCATGGCCAGGCGCAACGAGCCTCGGGACAGATCCTTCACGTCATGCAACGCGCGTTTGCCCGCCTCCAGCTCCACCAGCACCCGCCGCGCACATTCTATGTAGGCCTGACCGGCGTCGGTGGGTTTGACCGAACGCGAGGTGCGATCAAACAAATCCACACCGAGGCTTTCTTCCAACTGGCGGATCTGTTGCGACAAGGTCGGCTGCGACACATGCAGCGCCTCGGCCGCCCGGGTGAAGCCACCGTGATCGGCCACGGCCAGCAGGTATCGCAAATGTCGCAACAGCATGGGACGCTCCATCTATAGGCAGTGCTTATGCCTTGCATTGTATATCGGTCTTGGACGCTATGGATCAATCGGCAGAAGATGAATCCCACACAGCAAGCCAACCCCGAAAGGAGAAGCACCATGCAATCCCAAGCCTACAACGACAGCCGCATCGCCCTGACCACCCGCGCCCTGGATGCCAAGGCTCAGAAAAACCTGTCGTGGCAGGATCTGGCGGACGGCACCGGCCTGAGCCTGGCCTACGTCACCGCCGCCCTCCTCGGCCAGCATCCACTGCCGAAAGCCGCTGCCGAAGTGGTCGGCGACAAGCTTGAGCTGAGCGCCGAAGACGTCGCCGCCCTGCAAATCATCCCGCTGCGCGGCAGCCTCGACGGTGTGCCGACCGACCCGACCATCTACCGCTTCCACGAGATGATCCAGATCTACGGCACCACCCTGAAAGCCCTGGTTCACGAGCAATTCGGTGACGGCATCATCAGCGCGATCAATTTCAAGCTCGACATCAAGAAAGTCGAAGATCCTGAAGGCGGTTCCCGCGCCGTGGTCACCCTCGACGGCAAGTTCCTCCCGCTGCGTCCGTTCTGATCCCTCCGGGCCCGCACCTCGCGTGCGGGCTCATCCAAACCTGATTCGCCAAGTCGTCACCCCACCTGCCTGGAGGCTGCCCCATGCAAAAAATTCTGTTGACCCTGGCCCTGCTCGCCGGCCTTGCCGCCCAGGCTCAGGCTGATGAAGAGGCCGTCGCCTATCACTACGGCATGTCTCTGGATATCGCTGAAGTCGTGAGCATCACCCCGGTCGCCGACGTCTGCGGTGTAGTGCCGGTCGAGATGACTTACCTCGACAGTCAAGGCGCAAAACACATTCTTCAATACAGCGAGTTCGGCACCGGCTGCTCGAACTGAGAGGACTGCCCCATGAAAAACCTGATCGAAGGCTTTCTGAAGTTCCAGAACGAAGCGTTCCCGCAACGCACTGAACTGTTCAAACACCTGGCGACTACCCAAACCCCGGGCACCTTGTTCATCACTTGCTCCGACAGCCGTGTAGTGCCCGAGCTGCTGACGCAACAAGAACCCGGCGAGCTGTTCGTGATCCGCAACGCCGGCAATATCGTGCCGTCCTACAGCCCGCATCCGGGCGGGGTTTCGGCGACGGTGGAATACGCGGTAGCCGTGCTCGGCGTCACCGACATAGTGATCTGCGGTCACTCCGATTGCGGCGCCATGACCGCCATCGCCCAGTGCAAATGCATGGATCACCTGCCCGCCGTCAGCGGTTGGTTGCAACATGCCGAGTCGGCGAAAGTGGTCAACGAATCACGGCCACACGCCAATGACGCGGCCAAGCTGAGTTCGATGGTGCGCGAGAACGTGATCGCCCAACTGGCGAACATCCAGACCCACCCGAGTATGCGTCTGGCCCAGGAGAAAGGCTTGCTGAACCTGCACGGCTGGGTCTACGACATCGAGACCGGTTCCATCGATGCCCTCACAGCCGACCGTCGCACCTTCGTCTCGCTGGCCGAACAGCCGTCGACGTGCGCAGTGCATGGCCAGACGGTCGATGCCGCCTGAACCGAACGCCCCGCACCTGTCGGGGCGTTTGCTTTGTATCAGCGTGTAGCCAGCACCCCGCCAGACACAGTTCCATGCACCCGAACCGGGAGGCGGACACATCCCCGATACAGCGAACGCCTTGAATAAGCCCGAACGCTGCATCCCTCCTCCCGACACAAGGAACACTCGATGAACAAGCTGTTTGCAGGACTGGCCCTTACCGCCGCCATGGCCGGCGCCACCTCGGCGATGGCCGCCGAGAAACCCACCGTGGTGCTGGTGCACGGTGCCTTTGCCGATTCCAGCAGTTGGAACGGTGTGGTGAAGATTCTGGAAAAGGACGGTTATCCGGTAATCGCGGCGGCCAACCCGCTGCGTACGCTCAAGGGTGATGCGCAATCGGTTGCCGACGTGCTGGCCGGCATCAAATCGCCGGTGGTGCTGGTCGGCCATTCTTATGGTGGGCCGGTGATCAGTGAAGCCGCGTACGGCAACGCCAACGTCAAGGCACTGGTGTATGTGGCAGCGCTGGCGCCCGAAGCGGGTGAAACCGTGGCCGGGCTGGCCGGAAAATTCCCCGGAAGCACCCTCGGCCCGACTCTGGCGCCGCCCGTTGCGTTGAAGGACGGCGGCAAGGATCTGTACATCCAGCAGGACAAGTTCCACGACCAGTTTGCCGCCGACGTACCGAACGCCGACGCGAAACTGATGGCCGCGACTCAGCGCCCCGTTACCGAGGCGGCGCTCAACGAAGCCGCCAGTGAGCCAGCGTGGAAGACGATTCCGTCATGGTTCGTGTATGGCGACAAGGACAAGAACATCCCGCCGCAAGCCATGGCGTTCATGGCCGAACGGGCGCACGCCAAAAAGACCCTTGTGGTCAAGGGTGCGTCCCACGTGGTGATGGTGTCGAATCCGAAAGCCGTGGCCAGCCTGATCGAATCCGCCGCCACCGCCAAGTGACAAGAAGACGCCGCGCCTGTCATTGCGACAGGCGCGGCGTTTTTGTTTTAGCGTTTTACGCCCAGATCGACCTGGGTCATGCGGCTGCGGACGGTGAACACACCGTCACCCGAGAGAATCGCGCTGCGAGCAAACAGGCGACCGCTTTCCCAGTTCGAAAGCCCCAGCTCCGGCTTGTTCAGCGCATATTGGCCATCGACCCAACGGGTGATGCCATTGCCCACGAACGGCGCGTTGACCGCGCTGTAAAAACGCTCCTGAACCGCTGCGTCTTCGCTGATCAACGATACGGTGAACTGCGGGCTGTAGCGGTTGAACAGCGCGATGGCCTGATCCAGATCGTCGACGATCATCAGGCTGGTTTCCGGGGTTTCTTCCCATTCCCACTCACGGCCCAGTTGTGCTTGCGGCAATGGTTCGGCCAAGGCTTCGGTCTGATAGCCCTCGGCACGATAAACCTCGACCGTCGCGCTCTGCCAATCGCTCGGCAGGTAACCTTCGCTGCCTTCGACGATGTGCAATTTGCAGCCCTGACCGCGCGCAGCACCGGCCTGTTGCAAGGCATCGAGGAACAACGGCACCAGTTCAGCGGCGCGATCGCGCTGGATCAGGCAGACGTTCAAAGTGTTGCAAACCTTGCGATCCAGCGAGTTGCGCACCACGGCGGCGAAGCGTTTGGCGTCGGCATCACGATCGGCAATCAGCCACGCGCCACCGGTGCCGTGCAGGCTGACAGCGGTGCCGGCCTGCTGGGCAATGCTGCCCAACTGGCTGACCGCACAGCCCGAACCACGGGCCACGGCCAGCGACAGACGCCGGTCGGCGAACATCGCCCAACCGGCGGCGTGGTTGACGCTCTCCACCAGCGACACCGCCCCCGCCGGCAGACCCGCATCGGCCAGTGCCGGGTTCAGGGCATGGGTGACGATGGCTTGTGCGGTGCCCAATGCATCGCTGCCAATGCGCAGTACGGCTGTGTTGCCGGTGCGCAATACACCAGCGGCGTCGGCGAAGACGTTCGGCCGACCTTCGAACACGAACGCAACGATGCCCAGCGGCGACACCACCTGCTCGACCTTCCAGCCGTCATGTTCGACGCTGCTGATCACCTTGCCACGGGTGGCCGGCGCGTCGCGCCAGGCACGCAGGCCGGCGATCATGTCGCGGCGCATGCGCTCGTCGGCGAGCAAACGGGTAGTCGAACGACCGCGAGCCTTGGCCCGTTCGATGTCGGCGAGGTTGGCGGTTTCGATCAGTGCCCAGGCGTCCGGGCTTTCCAGGCGTTGGGCGAACAGATCGAAGAAGCGGCTGATGGCCTCATCCGACACAGCAGACAACGCAGTAAACGCCGCCGCTGCACGCTCGATCGCCACCGACGCGGCCTGCTGATCCGCCACCGGAATCAGCAACAGCTCGCCGCTCACCTGCTCCACCAACAGGTGGTCGCCGGGTCGGAAACGCTCGGCCAGTTCGGGGCTGACCACGGTGACGCGGTTACCGGCGAAAGGGATAGGCGTGCCAGCGACGAGACGTTCGAGCGCGAGAGACATGGAGCGGATTCACCATATTGAGGGCGGCCGGAAAATGTATAGGTTGGCCTCCCTCAAAGCAACACAGGCTCAGAACACCGACCAGCCGATCCGCGAACTGAGCATTTCCAGCGCCGCCATGCCCGCCAGCGAGTTGCCCGCCGCATTGAGTTCCGGCGACCACACGCACACCGTGAATTGCCCGGGCACCACCGCGACGATGCCACCGCCGACACCGCTTTTGCCCGGCAGGCCAACGCGGTAGGCGAAGTTGCCGGCTTCGTCGTACAGACCGCTGGTGGCCATGATCGAGTTGACTTGCTGGGTCTGGCGGCGAGTCAGGATCTGTTCGCCGCTGTGCTTGCAATAGCCGTCGTTGGCCAGGAAGCAGAACGCCCGGGCCAGGTCGATGCAGCTCATGCGCAACGCGCAGTGGCTGAAGTAGCTGCGCAGCACCGCTTCGACGTCGTTGTGGAAGTTGCCGAAGGATTGCATCAGGTAGGCCATCGCCGCGTTGCGTGCGCGGTGCTGGTATTCGGAATCGGCGACCTTGCCATCGACCATCACCTGCGGATTGCCCGACAACCGACGCACGAAATCACGCATCGACAACGCCGGGGCGGCAAAGCGCGACTGGTTGATGTCGCAGATCACCAGTGCTCCGGCATTGATGAACGGATTGCGCGGGCGCCCGCGCTCGAACTCCAGCTGCACCAGCGAGTTGAACGGCTGGCCGGACGGCTCGTGACCCAGGCGTTCCCAGATTGCCTCGCCGGAGTGTTCGATGGCCTGCACCAGGCTGAACACCTTGGAAATACTCTGCACCGAGAACAACGTCTCGGCATCGCCGGCGCAATACATTTCGCCGTCGTTGCCATACACGGCGATGCCCAATTGGTCCGGCGGCACGGTGCCGAGGGCGGGAATGTAGTCAGCCACCTTGCCCTGCCCGATCAGGGGCCGGACAGCGTCAAGGATCTCGTTCAACAGCGCTTGCATGCCGGGTCTCGAAGTCTCGCCCCATGGGATTGCGGGGACACCGTGGCTAGACGCTGCGCCCGCCGGCCGAATCACACCGCGTTCGTGTATCGCACTGTATACGGCAAGGCTACGGACACACCATGAGCACAAATCCCCCCGCTGGCGACACATCCCCGATACAGCCCGACGCTCAAATGAACCTGTCGATCGGCAGCCCCGATCAAGCCTTTGAACTCACATTTTTATCGGAGATTCACCATGACCAAGCTCTCGAAAACTTCTTTGACGCTCGGCCTGCTGTTGGCTGGCGGCCTGGCCCTGTCCAACGCGGCTTCGGCTTCCGAGGCCTTCAGCGTCAAGCAACTGGATCACGGCTACAGCCAGGCCCAGGCCGACACCCCGGAAAAAACCTCGGAAGGCAAGTGCGGCGAAGGCAAGTGCGGTGCCGGCGAATAACCCTCTTCACGGGGCACGTCGGTGCCCCGTTTTCCCTTGATTGAACGGAGCCATCCCATGACCACTGCTCTCTCGACCGTCGTCAAAGGCCTGCACCTGAATCTTGATCGCGCAGGCCAATGGCTGGCGCCGCTGACACTGCGCCTGTTTATCGCCTGGGAGTTTTTCGAATCGGGCCTGGAGAAATTCAACGGCCAGAACTGGTTCGAAGACATTCAGGAGCGGTTCCCGTTTCCCTTCGATCGTCTGCCGGCCACGCTGAACTGGGAGCTGTCGATGTGGGCCGAGCTGATCTGCGCCCTGGCGATCCTGATCGGGCTGGGTACGCGGATCTCGGCGATTTCGCTGATCGTGGTGACGGTCGTCGCCACCGCTGCGGTGCACTGGCCGGCAGACTGGTCGTCCTTGAGCGAACTGGCCCAGGGCTACGCGATCACCAACAAAGGCTTCGGCAACTTCAAGCTGCCGGCGATCTACCTGGCCGCACTGGTGCCGCTGGTGTTCGCCGGGGCCGGCAAGTTGAGCGTGGATGCGTGGCTGGCGCAATGTTTCTGGAAACGCGCCAGCCACTGAAGATCAAGGCGCCCGGTCGAGCCCCGCCAGCAATGCGCTGTCACGGCTGTAGATGTCCGGCGCGTACACCAGCCGGCCCTGCCCGTCGACCTGCGCCGTCCAGTAAGTCATGAGGATCGGCACCGGATTGCTCAGGCGAAACTCATGGGTGGTGCCGGTGGCGAGCAAGGTGTCGGTGCGGGCCCTTTCCGCCGGGCTGAGCAGGAAGTCGCGCAGTTTCATCGGATGCTCGACCCGCACACAACCGGAACTGAACGCCCGTGGCCCCTTGTCGAACAGCGCCTTGCTCGGAGTGTCGTGCAGGTACACCGAGAACGGGTTGGGGAAACGGATGACCATTTGCCCCAGCGGGTTGCGCGGCCCGGCGTCCTGGCGCAAAAGGATATTGCCGGGGTTGTCCCAGTCGATGTCGGCAGCAGCCAGCGGCTGGCCGTTGGCGTCGAGCACTTGCAGGTTCTGACGGCTGAGAAAGGTCTGGTCCTTGCGGATTTCCGGCAGCTTGTCCTCTTTCCAGATGGTCGGCGGCACGGTCCAGGTCGGGTTCAGCGTCAAGCGAGTGACCCGGGATTTGAGCAGCGGTGTCTGGCGTTCGGCGCGACCGACCTGGGTGCGGGTCTGCCACACCGGCAGGCCGCCCTGATACAGGGTCAGTTCGGCAGCGGCAACGTTGACCAGCAGGCCGTCGGGCTCCATGTCCTGGGCCAGCCAGCGGAAACGCTCAAGGTTGACCCGCAGCTGTTCGCGGCGAGTCAGTGGGCTGATGTTCATTTCGGCAATCGTTCCCGGCCCGACCACGCCGTCGGCCTGCAACGAATGGCTGGCCTGGAAGCTTTTCACGGCCTCCACCAAAACACCGTGATAAGCGTTGTCCGGCGTGCCGACCACATGGCTCAAATAACCTTCGCTGTACAGCCGCCTGGCAAGTTCCGGCACGCGTTTGTCTTCCATGTCCGGGCGCAGCAGCGGCCCGTTGCCCACCGATTGCCAGTGCGGCAAGGCCTGCAGGCGTTGCGCGGCATAGAGGTGGCGCAGATTCTGGTATTGCGCCAGGCGCGGGCGGGCCAGATCGAAGGCGGCGGCAACGTCATGCATGCCCGGCACGGCGATGGCGAGCAGCTCCGCCTGTCGGTCACGGGGCGTATCGTCGGCATGCCAAAGCGGCTCGAAGTGAGACTGCAGAAGGCGACCGTAATGCAGGTCCTGCAAGGCCTGCAGGTAGTTGCGGCTGATGTCGATGTCAGCGCACAGCTCGCCATCCTGCGGGGCCGTGTCGGCGACCGGATAGCGTTTCGGATTGAGGCCATCGTCGGCCAACAGCTGCAATTGCGCGTGCAAGGCCGGCAATTGCCCGGCCGCCGCCCAGACCGGCATCCAGTCATGCTGCTGGTAGAAGGACTGCAACTGCTCCAGGGCCGGGCCGCTGAGACGGGCGGCAATCGCCGGGCAAGCCTGCGGCAAACCGATCAGCACGGCGTGCAACGGACTTTGCGGCTCCACGGGCACTTGCGCCGGGAGTGCCGGCAATGGCTCTTCGGCGCAAGCGACAAACGGCGCAGCGAGCAAACAAATGCTCAAGTAGCATGCGTACTTTTTGAACAACTGCTTTACTCCAATCCATGGCCGTCTTGATTGACGGTCAACCTTACATCAGGTGCGGTGATACAGTCAGGTCCGATTCGCGGGCCTGCCGGGGACGACTGGACGTCAGGAGCCAAAGTGCCAAACATGTAGCCAGTGAGGATTCACTTTAAATGTTGACGTTTTTGCGCCGACTTCTGCTGACTGCCACTGCCATCGGGCTGGTGACCAGTCAGGTTTTTGCCGCCGGCACCTCGCAGCCGGTTCTCTATAGCAGCCTCGCCCACGCCGCTCCGGAACTCAATCCCCAGGCGCTTAAAGGTGCCCTGAACGCCATGCAATGCGCAATCAACAACGGCGCGAAGCAGTCCCGGCACCTGGCGATCATCGATTATTCGCAACCGTCCACCGAGCGGCGCCTGTGGATCTTCGACCTGACGCAGAAAAAACTGATCCTGCGCGACCTGGTCGCCCACGGCTCAAACTCCGGGGACAACTTCGCCACCCGGTTCTCCAACCGTGAAGGCAGCTTTCAGTCCAGCCTCGGCCTGTTCCGCACCCAGGAAAGTTACGAAGGCACCCACGGTTATTCGCTGCGCATGGACGGTCTGGAGCCGGGCGTCAACGACATGGCCCGCGATCGCGCCATCGTGATCCATGCCGCCGACTACGTGAATCTGTTCTGGAGCAAACGTACGGGCCGACTGGGTCGCAGCCAGGGTTGCCCGGCGGTGCGGCCGCAGGTCGCCAGACGGGTGATCGACAGCCTGAAGGACGGGCAGTACATGTTTTCCTGGTATCCGGACCAGCATTGGCTGAAGTCCTCGCCGTACCTCAACTGCCAGCCACAGCAGATTGCGAGCATTCTCAGCACTCACGGCAGCTGAAAGTCTGCGCTGTAAAAATCATCCCCTGTTCCCACAGGGGATTTTTGTTTTCAGGGTTTCATTACAACTTTGTCATTGAGTTGTCGGTTTGCCGAGCGGATCGCTCGGTAGCCTGAAGTTGTTCCGGCACACCTGCCGATCCACTTCACCGACCCGAGTGACTCATCATGAAAACCCTGATTCTGGCCTTCACCGCCCTCCTCGCCGCCGGCTCCGTGTTCGCCGCCGAAATGCCCGAGCGCACGGTCATTCACGACACCAACGGCTTTTACGTGCATCTGGATGTCGACAAAGTCCTTTCCAGCACCGATATTTCCCAGGCCTGCGGCATCATCCCCGCTCGGCTCAATTACCTCGACCACCAGGGCCGCGAACATGTGCTGGACTATCAAGTGCAAGGCAGCGGCTGCACGAATGATCATTGAGGCACGTTCATGAACATCCTTGTCGTCGAAGATGAACCCAAGGCCGGCAACTACCTGCTCAACGGCTTGCAGGAACTGGGCTACAGCGTGAGCCTGGCCCGGGACGGCGCCGACGGTCTGCACCTGGCACTGGAATTCGATTTCGACGTGATCGTGCTGGACGTGATGATGCCGAAAATGGATGGCTGGGAAGTCCTGCGCCGGCTGCGCAAGGAAGCCCACACGCCGGTGCTGTTCCTCACCGCCCGGGACGACATCGCCGACCGGGTCAAGGGCCTGGAGCTGGGCGCCGACGATTACCTGATCAAACCGTTTTCCTTCGCCGAACTGGTGGCGCGCCTGCGCACCCTGACCCGGCGCGGGCCGATTCACGAAGAAGAGCAATTGCAGGTGGCCGATCTGCAGATCGATGTGCTCAAGCGCCGGGTCACCCGCGCCGGCAGCCGGATCACCCTGACCAACAAGGAGTTCGCCCTGCTGCAACTGTTCGCCACCCACGAAGGGCAAGTGCTGTCGCGCTCGCTGATCGCCTCGCGGGTGTGGGACATGAATTTCGACAGCGACACCAATGTGGTCGATGTCGCCGTGCGCCGCCTGCGGGCGAAGATCGATGATCCGTTCCCGCTCAAGCTGATCCACAGCGTGCGCGGCATCGGCTACCGCTTCGATACCCAGCCATGAAAATCGCCGGCACGTATTCCCTGACGCTGCGCCTGGCGCTGGTGTTCGCGGTGCTCGCCTTCGCGTCCCTGGCGGGCCTGGGCGCGGCGCTTTACAACCAGCTGGAAGAACAACTGACCCGCCGCGACGACATCCAGTTGGTCAGCCGCATCGATCAGTTGCGCACCATCCTCAACGACAGCAATACCCTTGAACTGATCCAGAACAAACCGGCGCTGTTCCAGAACATGCTCGGCAACCGCGAAGCGCTGTTGACCATCGGCGCGCCGGGGCAACCGCCCTTGTTCGTGGTCAATCCCAGCAACCTGACATTGCCGACCGTGCCCGCCGTGCCGATCAACCATGTGATGGCCCTCAACGATGTGCAGCACCTGCCGAGTATCAACGGCGTTCCGTTCTCGGCGGTGGCGGCCAATATCGACTCCGGCGATCAGGGCAATCTGCAAGTGCTGATCGGCAAGGTGATGAGCGAGCGCACGGCGATGCTCGCCAGCTATCGACTCAGCGTGTATGGCCTGGCGTCACTGGCGGCGATTGTGCTGGCGCTGGTTGGCTGTCTGCTGGTGTATCGCGGCCTGCTGCCGCTGCGGCGGATTGCCCGGCATGCCCACGGGATCGGCATCGCCAACCTCGGTGAACGCCTCGACCGCCACGGCACGCCCCGGGAATTGCAGCCGATGATCGAAGCCTTCAATGCGATGCTGGACCGGCTCGACCGAGGTGTTGCGCAACTGAGCCAGGTCTCCACTGACATGGCCCACGAGCTGCGCACGCCGATCAACAACCTGCTCGGCGAAACCCAGGTCGCCCTGCAACAGCACCGCAGTGTCGACGCCTACCAGCAGTTGCTCGCCTCCAACGTCGAAGAACTCGAACGGCTGGCGCGGATGCTCGACAACATGCTGTTTCTCGCCCGCACTGACCCAACCAGCGCGCTGAGCCAGCGGCAGGAGCTGGACGCCTGCGATGAGATGCAACGCATTGCCGATTACTTCGAAGGGCTGGCGGCGGACGTCGGCGTCACCATCGAGGCCAGTGGCAGCGGCGTGATCTGGGCCGAGCCGATGCTGCTGCGCCGGGCGCTGGCCAATCTGTGCGCCAACGCGATCAAGTACGGCGCGGCGGATTCGACGTTGCAGGTCGAAGCCATCGCCGAAGCGGATGGCAGCTACCTGCGAGTGCGCAATCACGGGGCGACGATTCCCCCCGAGCATCTGTCGCGACTGTTCGAGCGGTTCTACCGCGTCGATCCGTCTCGCGAACGCTCGGCCCAATCCAACGGTCTGGGCCTGTCGATCGTCGCGACCATCATGCAGTTGCATCAGGGCCGCTACAGCGTCACCAGCGTGGACGGCGTCACCTGCTTTGAGCTGTTCTTTCCGGCGCGGCAGACGCAAGACGGACGTGTGTGAAGGCGCCGAGCGCAAGGGCCGCGAACATCAGCGCCGTGGCAACGCCGAAGGTCATGTGCAAGCCGCCCGCGATGACCGCGGCCGGCGCCTGAGTCGGATCGTCCGTGGCCAGGGCAAACACCGCGCCCATCGCCGCCGCCCCGGTGATCAAGCCCAGATTGCGCGACAACCCGAGCATGGCCGAGACCACCCCGCGCTGATCCTGCGCGACGCCGGACATCAACCCGGTGTTGTTGGCGGCCTGGAACAGCGCATAACTCAAGGCCACCACCGTGATCGGCAGCACATACGCAAGCACTCCGAGACTCATCGGCAACAGCGCCAACAAACCGCAACCGCAGCCCAGGCCGAGCAAAGCGCCGGGCACCACCCGCCGCGCGCCGAAACGATCCACCAGACGCCCGGCCGGTACGCCGCTGAACGCCGCCAGCAACGGCCCGACCGACAACACCAGGCCGACCTGAGTACTGCTGAGACCCAAGCCTCGGCTCAGATAAAACGGCCCGACCACCAGCGTGGTCATCATCACCGTCGTCACCAGCAAGGTCAGCGCAAGACTGCTGCTGATTCGCGTATCGGTGAACAATGACAGGTGAATCAGCGGTGCCTTGCTCCGTTTCTCGACCAGGATGAACAACCCAACGCCCAACAGGCTGAGCAACAGCAATGCCGGGGTGAATCCTTCAACCGTCATCGCCAACGCATAGGCCGCCAATGTCAGCATCAGCACGGCGGTGCCGGGATAATCGAACGCCATACCCGTGCGAGCGCTTCGATCCTTCGGCAGATAGCGATACACCAGCCAGCCATTGAGCAATCCCAACGGCACGTTGATTACAAAGATCGACTGCCAGCCGACATGCGCCATCAACAGCCCACCGAGCGACGGCCCGAGGGTGGTGCCGGTCGCCGACATCGTGGCCAGCAAGCCCATCGCACTGCCGGCCCGGGATTTGGGCACCGCATCGGCCACCAGCGCCACCGTCAGCGCGAACATGATCGCCGCGCCCAGGCCTTGCACCGCCCGCGCGCCGATCAGCCAGGCGAGGCTCGGCGCCAGTGCGCAAGCCAGGGAAGCGGCGCTGAAAATACCGATGCCGATCAACAGCAAGCGCCGCCGCCCGAAGCCGTCACCCAGCCGCCCGACGCTGACAATCAACGTGGTGACCGCCAGCAGATAGGCCAGCACGATCCACTGCACTTGTTGAAACGTCGCATCGAATGCCGCCGCCAGCGTGGGCAATCCGGCGTTGGCGATGCTGGTGTCCAGCGACGGCATCAACATCGACAGCGCCAGACTGGTCAGCGCCCAGCGGGCGGAAGGGCTCAGGGGTTCTCGGTGCATGGGAGGCTCATTGCGGCAGAGGTCATGGGACATAGCCTGAGCCTCGACAATACAAGGCGCAAGACGCATGCTTTGCACTTGATACCTGCATGGAACGCCATGTCATGAATGCACCGGATCTGAACCTGTTGATTACCCTTGACGTGTTGCTGAGCGAAGGCAGCGTCGCCCGCGCCGCCGAGCGCCTGCGTTTGAGCCCGTCAGCCATGAGCCGCGCGCTGGCCCGGCTGCGCGAAACCACCGGGGATCCGCTGCTGGTGCGCGCCGGTCGTGGGCTGGTGCCAACCCCGCGTGCGCTGGAGCTGCGCGACCGGGTCAGTTATCTGGTGCAGGAAGCCGAAGCGGTTCTGCGCCCGGCAGAAGTGCTCGATCCCGGTCAGTTGCGGCGCACCTTCACCCTGCGCAACACCGACGGGTTTGTCGAAACCTTTGCCGCCGCCCTGCTCGCCCGCATCGCCGAAGAGGCGCCCGGCGTGCGCCTGCGTTTTGTGCAGAAGGCCGACAAGGACAGCACATTGCTGCGCGTAGGTCGGGTGGATCTGGAAACCGGCGTGGTCGACGACAGCACCGACCCGACGCTGCACAGCCGCATCCTGTTCCGCGATCAGTGGATTGGTGTGGTGCGTGAGGGACATCCGCTGAGCAGCGGCAAGGTCAGCGCCAAACGCTTCGCCTCGGGCCAGCATATTCTGGTGTCACGCCGTGGTCGCAGCAGCGGACCGGTGGACGAGGCGTTGCTTGCTTTCGGCCTGACGCGGGACATCGTCACCTCGTTCGGCGGGTTTTCGGCAGCGCTGACACTGGTCCGAGAGTCCGACCTGATCGCCACCGTCCCGGAACGCCACACCAGCAAACTGCGAACGGGACTGTTCAGTTTCGCCCTGCCATTGCGCATGCCGGACATCAGCGTGTCCATGCTCTGGCATCCACGCATGGACGCCGACCCGGCGCATCGCTGGTTGCGCAACTGCGTGAGGGAAGTCTGCGCTTAGCGCGCCTCTCCATCCTTGGGTTTGTAAAACAGGAATTTCCCGGTCTCGGCGGTCTTGGTGTACTCCTTGGCCCAACTCGGGTCGACGTTGTGATCGTGGAAGTACAAAGCGCCGCGGGTGCGATCGATGAGCTGACGGTTCAGGGCCTTGCCCGCGATCTCCTTGGCCAGCGCATATTCGGCGTCTTCCTTGACCTGATCGGACTTGCCGTCGCACCACCAGGAAAACTGGCAACTCTTGGTTTCCGAACCCTGTTTGACCACCTCGCACACGGTACCGGGGAATCCGTCGTGGCCGAGGCGGTTCATCACCACGCTGGCCACGGCTTCCATCTCTGCCGTGTCCTTGCCCTTGGCCTCCCAATAGATGCTGCGCGCCAGACAGGTGATCGGGTCGTCGAGCGGCGCGGTGCCGGCCGGGTCGACGGCTTGCACCTCTTTGGGGGTGATGGCTTCGGACTTCGGCGCCGGGGGCGCGTTGGGCTTGTCGGCCGCTTTCTCTTCCAGTACCTCGGCTTTTGCCTCGGCCTTTTCCTTGATCGGCGCCTGATCGGTGGCCAGCACCGCACCGCTCAGCAGGGTCAATAAAAAACAACAGATCAGCCCGTGCAATTTCATGATCGTTTCTTCCGGCAGCGCCCGATGCGGGCAAAGTGTTGCGTGGCTGAGACGCCCGGTTTCCGGGGACTTCGCAGAGTGTAGACGGCAGAATCCGGCGCAACGTTCCGCGCTGAAAACCACTCGATGAAGAAAAAAGACATTGCACGACCCCGGGGCGTTTCGCGCATCATGGGCACTCTCAGCCCAAGGGAGATTTCCATGCGCTTCATGCCATCCGTTCTGCGATTCGCCGCGTTGTCCGTGGGCCTGGCGCTGGCCGCTTCGGCCATGGCCAGCGATGAGTCGCAATTGATCGAGTCGATCAACAGCTACCGCAGCCAGCCCCAGCGTTGCGGTGCGCAGGCGTCCAGTGAATTGCCGCCACTGTCGGCCGACCCGCGCCTGCGTCTGCCCGCCAGTGGCATGGTCGATCTGCAACAGGCCATGGCCAGCGCCAGCTACCCGATGGTCAACGTGCAGGCGATCACCCTCAACGGCCCTCGCGATCCGGTTTCAGCGATGAAGGCGATTCAGGAGAGCTTCTGTCAGGTGGTGCTGGATCCGCAGTTTGTCGATATCGGCGTCAGCCGCGCCGACCGAGACTGGCGCATCACGTTGGCGCGGCCGCTGTTGTCCGCCCGCCTGGGTGACGGACAAGCCGAGGGCCAGAAACTGCTGATGCAACTCAACGCCGCCCGCAGCCAGCCACGCCAGTGCGGCGGCCAGGCCTTCTCCGCGGCTGCGCCATTGGCGTGGAATGCGGTGCTCGGCGGTGTCGCTCAGGATCACAGCCGCGAGATGGCCAACAACAACTATTTCGACCACAAGGATCGCAACGGCGGCACCCCCGGTGATCGCGCCGAACTGGCCGGTTACAGCGGCCAGCTGGTTGGCGAGAACATCGCCGCCGGGCAGGACACCGTGCAGAAGGTCGTCGATGGCTGGCTCGCGAGTCCCGGCCACTGCGCCAACCTGATGAACCCGCAGTATCGCGAACTGGGTGCTGCTTACGCAGTCGACCCGAAGAGCAGCGCCGGGATCTACTGGACGGCGATGTTTGGCGGGGAATAAACCTCAAGGTTCCTTCCCCCCAAGAGGAAAACCCAAAATGCAGGCAATAAAAAACCGGAGCCAGGCTCCGGTTTTTTTATGGTCAGTGGGTTCTCATTCCCGCCGCATACATCGCCAGTTTCAGCAGACTCGCCACCACCGCCAGTGACACCACGCTGCCGGACCAGATCAGCAGCAGCCAGCCCAGGCGTTTGTACCAGCGGCTTTTCACTTCACGCATCTCAATGGTAGCCATCGCCAATCCTCACTTTGCCGCGGAACACGTAGTAGTTCCAGAAGGTGTACATCAGGATCACCGGCAGGATGAACAGCGCGCCGATCAGGGCGAACAGCTGGCTGGTGGCCGGTGAAGCCGCCGCCCACAGGCTGACCGAGGGCGGGATGATGTTCGGCCAGATGCTCAGCGCCAGCCCGATGTAACCGAGGAACATCAGCACCAGGGTGAACACGAACGGCCAGTGGGTGTGCCGCTGACGCAACGAACGCAACAGCCCGAACAGCGACAGCGCCGCCAGCACCACCAGCCCGGCGAACACGGTCAGGTGCGCATGGTTGAACCAGCGTGTGGCCAGTTCCGGGTGCAGTTGCAACGTCCACGCGCCGATCACCACCACCATCGCCAGCAACAGCCACGCCAGCGGACGGCTGTAGTGACGCATCCGCGATTCGAGCATGCCTTCGGTCTTGACCAGCAGCCAGGTGCTGCCGAGCAACGCGTAAGCAATCACCAGACCGACGCCACAGACCAGCGGGAACGGCGCCAGCCAGTCGAGACCGCCACCGGCAAACTGCCGATCCACCACCGGAATCCCGGCCACATAAGCGCCGATCACCACGCCCTGAGAGAACGTCGCCAGCAGCGAACCACCAATGAACGCCCAGTCCCACAGATGACGTTTTTCGGCCGGTGCCTTGAAGCGAAACTCGAACGCCACCCCGCGAAAAATCAACCCCGCCAGCATGAAGATCAGCGGCAGATACAGCGCCTCCAGAATCACTCCGTACGCCAGCGGAAATGCGCCGTACAACGCCGCACCGCCGAGCACCAGCCAGGTTTCGTTGCCGTCCCAGACCGGCGCGACGGTGTTCATCATCACGTCACGTTCCTGCTCGTCGCCGATCAGCGGAAACAGGATCCCGAGGCCCAGATCGAAGCCGTCCATGATCACGTACATCATCACGCCGAAGGCAATGATCACGCCCCAGATCAACGAGAGATCGATACCTTGAATACCCATGACTCAACGCTCCTTTTCAGTGGATCCGGGTCGCGGATTCGAGGTTGTCGGTGACCGCCGAAAGTGGCCGGCGCGGGGTCTGCACCTGAGTGCCTTCGGGCGGATGTTCGTGGTGCGGCTGCGGGCCCTTGCTCACCAGTTTCATCATGTAGCCGATGCCCACGGTGAACACCGAGCAATAGATGACGACGAACAGCGCCAGCGAGGTGCTCATCTGCGCCACCGAGTGGTGGGACGCAGCGTCATGGGTACGCATCAGTCCATACACCACCCACGGCTGACGCCCGACCTCAGTGGTGATCCAGCCGGCCAGCAACGCGATCAGACCACTCGGCCCCATCAACAGCACCAGTCGCTGGAAGCCGCGATGTCGGTAGACCTTGCCGTGGCGCCGCAACGCCAGCCCCAGCACGCCGACCAGAATCATCAACATGCCCAACCCGGCCATCACGCGAAAGCTCCAGAAGATCACGGTCGAGTTCGGCCGGTCTTCTTTCGGGAAACTCTTGAGCGCCGGGATCTGTTTGTCGAGGCTGTGGGTGAGGATCAGGCTGCCGAGGTACGGAATCTCGATGGCGTACTTGGTTTTCTCCGCCTGCATGTCCGGAATGCCGAACAGCACCAGCGGGGTCGGTCCGTTGTCGGGGTTTTCCCAGTGGCCTTCGATGGCGGCGATTTTCGCCGGTTGGTGCTCCAGGGTGTTCAAGCCATGGGCGTCACCGACCACCGCCTGAATCGGTGCAACGATCAGCGCCATCCACAGCGCCATGGAAAACATCTTGCGCACCGGTTTGGTGTCATTGCCGCGCAGCAAATGCCAGGCCGCCGAAGCGCCGACGAAGAACGCCGTGGCGACGAACGCGGCAATCGCCATGTGCGCCAGGCGGAACGGGAACGACGGGTTGAACACGATGGCCAGCCAGTCGACCGGCATCACCCGGCCGTCGACGAGTTCGAAGCCTTGCGGGGTCTGCATCCAGCTGTTGGAGGCGAGAATCCAGAAGGTCGAAATCAGCGTGCCGATGGCGACCATTACCGTGGCAAAGAAGTGCAAGCCACGGCCGACGCGGTTCCAGCCGAACAGCATTACCCCGAGGAACCCGGCCTCGAGGAAGAACGCGGTCAGCACTTCATAAGTCAGCAACGGCCCGGTGACGCTGCCGGCAAAATCAGAGAATCCGCTCCAATTGGTGCCGAACTGGTACGCCATGACCAGCCCCGACACCACGCCCATGCCGAAGTTGACGGCGAAGATCTTCGACCAGAAATGGTAGAGATCGCGGTAAGTGTCGTTGCGGGTTTTCAGCCACAGGCCTTCGAGCACCGCCAGGAAACTCGCAAGACCAATGGTGATCGCCGGGAAAATGATGTGGAACGAAACCGTGAACGCGAATTGAATTCGCGCCAGGTCCAGTGCCTCCAGGTTGAACATGATGATGTCCTCATCCAGGCTGAAAAGCGGCAGCACACGGCCGGGCCACCGCCAAGCGCGAACGCCTGCAGCCAGTCAAAATGCAAAAGGGTTGGATCGCGTGAGTCGGTTACGCCACCGACGACGGAATCAGGTTGCTCGCCTCGGCCGCTTCGAGGCGGATCGCCACGAATTTGGAGGTTGGCGTGTAGGTGCGTTCGCCGTAGCTTTCCAGCGGCACCAGCGGATTGGTTTCCGGGTAGTACGCGGCAGCCTGCCCGGCGGGAATGTCGTAGGCGATCAGCGTGAAACCGCTGACCCGACGCTCGCGCTCGTCGCCCCACAGCGCCACCAGATCGACCTTTTGCCCCGGTTCAAAACCGAGCCGGCGGATGTCCTGCTCGTTGGCGAACACCACGTCGCGCATGCCATAGACCCCGCGATAACGGTCGTCGAGGCCGTACAGCGTGGTGTTGTACTGATCGTGGGAACGCATGGTTTGCAGGATCAGGTGCGGCTTGACCGGCAGGTTGCGCACGCCTTCGCTGATCAAATGTTCCGGCAGCACGCACGGGGTGAACTGGGCCTTGCCGGATTCGGTGTTCCAGACCCGGTCGGAAGCGTTGTTGCCGAGGTGGAAACCGCCGGGGATCAGCAGCTTCTCGTTGAAGTTCTCGAAACCCGGAATCACGTCGGCGATCAGGTTGCGGATGCGCCCGTAGTCGCCCACCGCCCATTCCCAATCGATCGGGTGTTTGCCCAATGTGGCGGCAGCGATCCCGGCAATAATCGCCGGCTCGGATTTCAGGTGCGCCGACTTCGGCTTCAGTTGGCCGAACGACAAATGCACCATGCTGAAGGTGTCTTCCACGGTCACGCCTTGCGGGCCTTCGGCCTGCACGTCGATGTCGGTACGGCCCAGGCACGGCAGGATCAACGCATCACGCCCGGTCACCAGATGGCTGCGGTTGAGCTTGGTCGAGATGTGCACGGTGAGATCAAGTTTGCGCATCGCTGCATGGGTGCGCGGGGTGTCCGGCGTGGCTTGGGCGAAGTTGCCGCCCAGACCGATAAACACCTTGGCTTCGCCACGTTCCATGGCGCCAATCGCCATGACCGTGTTGTGGCCGTGCATGCGCGGCACCTTGAAGTTGAAGCGTTTTTCCAGGGCGTCCATCAGTTCGGTCGGGGCCAGTTCGTTGATGCCCATGGTGCGGTCGCCCTGCACGTTACTGTGGCCGCGCACCGGCGACAGCCCGGCGCCCGGACGGCCGACGTTGCCGCGCAGCAGTTGCAGGTTGATGACTTCCTGCAGGGTCGGCACCGAGTGCACGTGTTGGGTCAGGCCCATGGCCCAGCACATGATCACGCTCTTGGCCCGGGCATACATGCGCGCGGCCAGTTCGATGTCATGCAGCGGCACGCCGGACTGCTCGACGATGTGCTCCCAACGCGTGGCATCGACTTCGGCCAGATAGCTGTCGAGACCCGAGGTGTGCTCGGCAATGAAGGCGTGATCGAACACCGGTTCGCCGCCGGTGGCCTGGGCCTCGCGCTCCCACTCCAGCAGGAACTTGGCCATGCCGCGAATCATCGCCATGTCGCCCCCCAGTGCCGGACGGAAATACGCGGTGTTGGTCGCTTCCCAGCCGTTGCTGAGCATCTCGATCGGGTTCTGCGGGTTCTGGAAACGCTCCAGCCCACGCTCCTTGAGCGGGTTGATGCACACCACCTGAGCGCCGCGCTTCACCGCTTCACGCAGCGGTTCGAGCATGCGCGGGTGGTTGGTGCCGGGGTTCTGGCCGATCACGAAAATCGCGTCGGCGTGGTGCAGGTCTTCATAGACCACCGTGCCTTTGCCCACGCCCAGGCTCTCGCCCATGCTCACCGCACTGGCTTCGTGGCACATGTTCGAGCAGTCCGGGAAATTGTTGGTGCCGTAGGCACGAACGAACAACTGATAGAGAAACGCCGCTTCGTTGCTCGCCCGACCCGAGGTGTAGAACTCGGCCTCGTGGGGCGATTTCAGGCCTTTGAGATGTTTGGCGATCAGCGCGAAAGCGTCGTCCCAGGTGGTTTCGACATAGCGGTCGACCCGCGCGTCGTAGCGCATCGGATGGGTGATCCGGCCCTGATATTCGAGCCAGTAATCGCTTTGCTCGGCCAGGGTCGACACCGTGTACTTGTTGAAGAATGCCGGGTCGACCAGGCGGCCGGTGGCTTCCCAGTTCACCGCTTTGGCGCCGTTCTCGCAGAACTTGAGCATGCTCGCGCCGGGTGCTTCACCCCAGGCGCAACCGGGGCAGTCGAAGCCGCCGTTCTGGTTGGTCTTAAGCATGGCGCGGATGTTCTTCAGGGCGTTTTCACTGCCCAGCCAGTTCCTGGTGAGGCTGATCACAGCGCCCCAACCCGCAGCGGCGCCCTTGTAGGGTTTGTAACGGTCGACTTGTGACATGGGACTTCTCCATGACGATGCACACAGGCAAAAACCTGATCGGGTTTAAACAGCGACGACTGACTTTCAAGTTCAAAAGCGGTCGTTTCGTTTGACGGGGCCAAGGATAGGAACCGCTGCAAAAGCTTGTCTAATCGCTATTAATGACTGCGTTATCGAAAGCATCTATCACGGACTTAAACCCTTTAAATTCGGGCACTTGCAAAACCGGGAAGCGATAAATCCGCAATAATTATTTCATCATCGACAGCATCAATCGGCCGGTAATCAAGAGTGATTGGACGCTGTCTCAAGTTGCTCATAACCTGCGCCGACCCAATCCCTTCAATAGCGGATTTCACCCAAGCGAGGCTGTCATGTCAGAGCGCGTCTTGATCGATGGTTACAACCGCCGCGTCGACTACCTGCGCATGTCGGTCACCGACCGCTGCGACTTTCGTTGCGTGTACTGCATGGCCGAAGACATGCAGTTTCTGCCGCGCCAACGGGTGCTGACGCTGGAGGAGATCTATCAACTGGCGCAGAGCTTCGTTGCATTGGGCACCCGCAAGATTCGCCTGACCGGCGGCGAGCCGTTGATTCGCCCCGGTGTCGTCGGGTTGTGCAAGCAGATCGCCGCCCTGCCCGGCCTGCGCGAACTGTGCCTGACCACCAACGGCTCGCAGCTCGGCAAACTGGCCAGTCCGCTGTTCGACGCCGGGGTCAAACGCCTCAACGTCAGCCTCGACAGTCTTGATGCCGAGCGCTTCAAGCAGATGACCCGCACCGGTGACCTGACTCAGGTGATCGACGGCATCGACGCCGCGCGCGCCGCCGGATTTACCCGCACTAAACTCAACTGCGTGGTGATGCAGGGCCGCAACGATCACGAGATCAACGATCTGGTGCAGTTCGCCATCGAGCGGGATCTGGATATTTCTTTCATCGAGGAAATGCCGCTGGGGATCATCAGCGAACACAGCCGCGCCGAGTCGTTCTTCTCCAGTGCCCAGGTGCGTGAGCGGATTGCCGAGCGCTACACCCTGATCGACTCCGCCGAGTCGACCCAGGGCCCGTCGCGCTACTGGCGGCTGGCCGAAGCGCCGCACATCCGGCTGGGGTTCATTTCGCCCCACAGCCACAACTTCTGCGGCACCTGCAACCGGGTGCGGCTGACCGTCGAGGGGCGTTTGCTACTGTGTCTGGGGAACGAGCATTCGGTGGACTTGAAAGCGGTGCTTCGGGCTCATCCGGGCCAACCGGAACGCTTGGAGAAAGCCATCATCGAAGCAATGAAACTCAAGCCTTACCGGCACAATTTTGAAGTGAACGACGACGTGCAAGTGGTGCGTTTCATGAACATGACCGGCGGCTGAGCCGCCACGTTTTCAAGGCAAAAAAAGCATGATCATCCGGCCCAAGATCAATCAGTTCGCCGTCCTGTTTACCCTCAAGGGTTCAATTGCCAAGCGCATCGCCCTGCGCACCCTGATGGTGACGTTGCTGGCGTCGGCCATCGTGCTGGTGGAAATGCTCCACCCGAGCAACTTCACCAAGGTCAACGCCACGCCGTTCACCTTGCTTGGTCTGTCGCTGTCGATCTTCATGAATTTTCGCAACAACGCCTGCTACGACCGCTGGTACGAAGCACGCAAGGCCTGGGGTGAAGTGATCGTGCATGTGCGCTCGGTGATTCGCGAGACCCATGTGATCCGCGAATCGGCCCAGCGTCGGTTATTGCTGCTTAACCTTTGTGGGTTCGCTCATGCGTTGAATGCGCGGTTGCGCCGGGAAAACGAAGCGGCTGCCAGCGCCGAATGGATCACCCCGCAACACGATGCGCAGGTGCCGGACTACAGCGGGCGGATCCTGCAAACCGTCGGTCAGCAATGTTCCGATCTGCATGAAGCGGGCGATCTCAGCGAATGGCGCTACATGGCGCTGGCCAATCACCTGACCAGCCTGACTCAGGCGCAGGCGGTGTGTGAGCGGATCAAGAACACGCCGCTGCCCTTCCCTTACACCCTGCTGCTGCACCGCACGATTTACCTGTTCTGCATCCTGCTGCCGTTCGCCATGGCCGAACCGCTGGGCTGGCTGACGCCGCTGTTCACGGCGATTGTCAGCTACACCTTCTTCGGCCTGGATGCGATTGCCGATGAGCTGGAAGACCCGTTCGGCCGGGATGAAAACGACCTGCCGACCGATGCGCTGGTGCGGGGTATCGAGCGGGACATTCTTTCGGAGCTGGGGACTGAGCCTTTGCCGCCGGCGCTGAAACCGGTGGACTACGTCCTCAGTTAATCGACTGCCTCCCCCTTCGGGGAGGGAAAGTCATCAATCCAGATGCGCCCAGGTCATGCGAAACGATGCGCCGCCCCACGGCGAATCACCGACCTCGACCTGCCCGCCATGGGATTGCGACACCCGCCGCACCAGCGCCAGACCAAGTCCGAAGCCGCCCGTGCGGCGGTCGCGACTGGCGTCCAGGCGCGAGAACGGTTCGAAGATTTTCTCCCGCCCTGCCAGCGGCACACCCGGCCCGTCGTCATTGACCTGCACTTCGTATTGATCGCCGATGCGCACCAGCGACACTTCGACCCGCTGCTCGGCATAACGAATGGCGTTGCGCAGCAGATTGATCACCGCCCGCGCCATGAACCGCGGCTCGATCCGCACTTCATCGACCCGGCAATCAACGATCAATAGCTGCACCCCGGCCGCCTCGGCTTCCAGTGCCACGCTGCCGACCACGCTGTCGAGCCAGTTGGCAGCTTGAATATTCTCGCGGGTGATCACGGTCGCGCCGCGTTCGAGGCTGGCGTAGGTCAGCAGCTCGGAGACCATTTCTTCCAGTTCGCCGAGGTCGGCGTACATGTCGGCGATCAGTTCGCGGTTCTGGCTGGCGTCGGGTTGTTGCTTGAGTTGGTCGAGTTCGAACGACAACCGGGCAATCGGCGTGCGCAGTTCGTGGGACACGGCGTTGGTCAGTTCGCGCTGATTGGCGATCAGGCCTTCGATGCGCGCCGCCATCAGGTTGAAGTGTTCGGCCAGATCGCGAATGTTCGAACGCTTGGAGAGCTGGATGCGCGACGAGAGGTCGTTGTCGCCGAAGCGCTCTGCCGCCAGTCGCAGTTTTTCCAGGTCACGCCAGTGCGGGCGCACCCAGAAATACAGGACGATACCGAGCAGCACGGCCAGCATCATGTAAGCCGCCGAGATATAGAACGGCATCAGACTCGGCTCGGGCGGCAGCTTGATGCTGAGCAGTTGCGAGCCGCCGTCGATGTCACTGATGAACTGGGTGTAGTCGTGACGGATCACCAACAGGCCTTGGGCCAGTTCGGCTTTTTCTTCATCGCTGAGGTTCAGTTGATCGGCCTCCACCAGACTCAGCGTCAACCCGTAGTGCGGCCGCAACGCCTCCAACTGCGCCTCGCGCGCCGCGCCCTGCTGATCGCGCATGTGCTCGATCAACGACCAGGCCTGACCGCGCACCGCCTCACGGTTGTAGGCTTGCATCTGGTTGTCGAGCAACGCGTTGAAAGTGTGCTCGACAGTTTGCAGCGCCGCCACCAGCCCGACGGTCATCACCAGAAACAGCCCGAGGAATAACCGCAGCATCTACAGCTCCCACGCAAACGGATTGAACAGATAGCCCTTGCCCCACACGGTCTTGATGCACACCGGTTCGCGGGGATTGTCCTTGAGTTTGTTGCGCAGCTTGCTGATGTACACATCGACGCTGCGATTGAGGCCATCGAAAGCGATGCCGCGCATGCGATTGAGAATGTCATCGCGCGACAGGATGGTGCCGGCGGCACTGGCGAGCAGCCACAGCAGTTCAAATTCCATGGTGGTCAGCTCGATCAACTCGCCCGCCAGACGCACTTCGCGACAACTGCGGTCGATGATCAGGTTGCCGAATTCCAGCGAGCTGACCACGCCGCTGTCCGGCACCTGCCGGCGTTGCAGGGCCCGCAGGCGTGCGAGCAGGACGGGCGGCTTGATCGGTTTGATCACGTAGTCGTCGGCGCCGGACTCCAGACCCAGAATGTGGTCGAGGTCATCTTCCTTGGCCGTCAGGATGACAATCGGCGTGTCAGACACGCTGCGGATTTCCCGGCACACATGCAGGCCGCTCTGCCCCGGCAGCATCAGGTCGAGCACCACGACTTTGGGCTTGAATTCAAGAAACGCGGCCACGGCCAGATCGCCGCGATGCACCGTGCGCACCTCATAGCCGTGTTGTTCAAGAAAGTGGGCGATCAGTGCGGCCAGGCGCTCATCGTCTTCCACCAGCAGGACTCTGCCAAAACCCAGGTTATCCATAACAATCGTCGCCAACCCTCAGTGAAGTGGGCGCCATTATGGCGGCATTCGTGGACAAGACGTTTAGCGGGGGCAGCAAAAACCGGCCTCTGGGGCCGGTTTTCGTTGATGTTTCATACTCTTAAGAGTTTTTAACAATTCATGCCGCGACGGGGACGCCACTGTGGAAACGGAATTCCTCGTCCGGCGACTCGATCAGGTCCTGCTCGGCGGCGCGGACTCTCTCGATCACCTGGGCGATGTCCTTGGCGTCGCCGTACTGGTAGGCCAGTTTCAGGTAACCCTGGAAATGCCGGGCCTCGCTTTTCAGCAGGCCGAAATAGAACTTGCCGAGTTCTTCGTCCAGATGCGGCACCAGCGCTTCGAAACGTTCGCAACTGCGCGCTTCGATGAAGGCGCCGACCACCAGAGTGTCGACCAGTTTCACCGGTTCGTGGCTGCGCACCACTTTGCGCAGGCTTGAGGCATAACGGCCGGCGTGGAGCTGGCGCAGTTCGATCTTGCGCCGTTTCATGATGCGCATGACCTGCTCGTGGTGCACCAGCTCTTCCCGGGCCAGGCGCGACATCATGTTGATCAGATCGACATGGGAGTGGTACTTGGCGATCAGGCTCAACGCGGTGCTGGCGGCCTTGAACTCGCAGTTCTTGTGGTCGATCAGCAGGGTTTCCTGATCGGCCAGCGCGGCCTGGACCCAGGCGTCAGGCGTGCGACAGCCAAGGAATTCGTGGATTTCGGGAAGGATCATGGGGCTCACGGTCAAAAGGTGTTCGAGCGAAGGGCGCCGATTATACCGGCCTGCCCGCAGACCACCAGCGCCAGCCCTTGATATGCATCAAGTCGCAAGCGCATCAGCAACAACTATAGTTGTGCAACGCCGTGCCTTTTCATTGCTGGAGACTCACTCATGCAAGCCATTCGCAGCATTCTGGTGGTCATCGAACCCGAACACGCGGAAAGCCTGGCGCTCAAGCGCGCCAAGCTGATCGCCGGGGTGACCCAGGCCCATCTGCACCTGCTGGTCTGCGACAAGAAGCACGATCACGCCGGCATGCTCAGCGTGCTCAAGGCCGCGCTGCTGGCGGACGGTTACAGCGTCACCACCGAACAGGCGTGGAACGAGAGCCTGCACGAAACCATCATCGACGTGCAGCAGGCCGAAGGCTGTGGCCTGGTGATCAAGCAGCACTTCCCCGACAGTTCGCTGAAAAAGGCCCTGCTGACCCCCGCGGACTGGAAACTGCTGCGCCATTGCCCTACTCCGGTGCTGCTGGTGAAAACCGCCGCCTCCTGGAAAGACCGGGTGATTCTGGCCGCGGTCGACGTGGGCAATGCCGACGGCGAGCACCGTCACCTGCACACCACCATCATCGACCATGGGTTCGACATTGCCAGCCTGGCCAAAGGGTATCTGCACGTGATTACCGCTCATCCGTCACCGATGCTCTCGGCGGCGGATCCGACGTTCCAACTCAAGGAAACCATCGAAGCGCGCTATCGCGAGCAATGCCGGGCGTTTCAGGCTGAATTCGATGTCGACGACGAGCATCTGCATGTCGAGGAAGGCCCGGCGGATGTACTGATTCCGTTCATGGCGCACAAGCTGCAGGCGGCGGTGACGGTGATTGGCACGGTGGCGCGCAGCGGTGTGTCGGGGGCGTTGATCGGCAATACGGCCGAACAGGTGCTGGATCAGCTGGAAAGCGACGTGCTGGTGCTCAAGCCGCAGGAGGTTGAAGACCATTTGGTGGAGTTGGCGGTGAAGCATTGATCCTGGCAGCCAGGGAACAATCTCCCTGGCCGCCAGCCAGTCTCAGTCGCCGAGGGCATCCTTGAGAAAACCGGGCGCGATGTAGCGCTGATAGTGCGCTTCCGACAGCAGGAAAAATTCCCGATCAATGGCATCGCGCAGTTCCGGCAGGTTCCAGTCGCGAAACTCCGGCAGCAGCACCATTCCGTAGGCTTCCAGATTAATGATCACTCGCGCGCCCCGGGCGATCAGCTGATAAGCCCAGCAATACTCCGACTGATGCGGCACGAAGCGGATCTTTCTCTGCTCAAGCTGCTGGCGCAGGCGCGCCGGGTCGAAGACCTCGACCTTGCTCGCCATCACTTGTGACAGCAATTGCTCAAGACGCAGCCACACCGCGCGCTTTTCCTCCTCGTTGTAACCGTTCCAGTGGATCACTTCGTGGTGGAAACGCTTGCAGCCACGGCACACCAGATCTCCGTAAACAGTGGAGCAGAGGCCGACGCAGGGGGTCTTGATGGTCTGATTGGGCATAAATGGGCAGAACACTTGAAACGCGGAACAGGTCGGCATGTTAGCCCTTTGTCCGGCATACATCACCCCTCAAACGTCAGGGGCAAGCGCTGGATCAAGGTTTGCCCCGCCCGCGCACAACGCCACCAAAGTCCAATAGAGCCCGACTTACCTTTAAATTTTTTTTGCCGTAGAATCAGCCAGCCTTTTTAGGCGCCAATGTCCGTTAGAAGCTGTTTTCAAAGCGTCACGAGCACAGTCGTTCCTTCAGAGCGGTGTTGGCGAAGGGTTTTTCCAGCGGGGAAAAACCCAACGCCAACCCTCATCAGCTCCCCGTTCTGCAGGCGTAAAACTTTGAAAGCAGCTTCTGTAAGGAATTGCCGGTAATTCTGGCCGAACGACCCACAACGTCGTGAGGAGCATGAGTACGGCAATTTCGGGATGAGCGTCCCGGACACCCATTTGGGACCACTGATGAGGGTAATAACTGTGCTTGAAGCCTACCGCAAACATATCGAAGAGCGTGCAGCCCTGGGTATCGTTCCCCAGCCGCTTAACGCCGAACAAACTGCAGGCCTGGTCGAGCTGCTGAAGAATCCTCCGGCTGGCGAAGAAGCTTTCCTCGTTGACCTGATCACCAATCGCGTACCACCAGGAGTGGACGAAGCCGCCTACGTCAAGGCCGGTTTCCTCTCCGCACTGGCCAAGGGCGAAGTCTCCTCCCCTCTGCTGGACAAGAAACGCGCTGTAGAACTGCTCGGCACCATGCAGGGCGGCTACAACATCGTGACCCTGGTCGAACTGCTGGACAATGCCGAGCTGGCACCAGTGGCCGCCGAAGAACTCAAGCACACCCTGCTGATGTTCGATGCCTTCCACGACGTGGCTGAAAAAGCCAAGAACGGCAACGTTCACGCCAAGGCCGTGCTGCAATCCTGGGCTGACGGCGAGTGGTTCAAGAAACGCCCTGTGCTGGCCGACAAGATCAGCCTGCGCGTGTTCAAGGTGACCGGCGAAACCAACACCGACGACCTGTCCCCTGCTCCAGACGCCTGGTCGCGTCCTGACATCCCGCTGCACGCCCTGGCCATGCTGAAAATGGCCCGTGACGGCATCGTGCCGGACGAGCAAGGCAAGACCGGCCCGATGAAGCAGATCGAAGAAATGCGCGGCCAGGGCTTCCCTATCGCCTACGTCGGTGACGTGGTCGGTACCGGTTCCTCGCGTAAATCGGCGACCAACTCGGTCCTGTGGTTCTTCGGCGACGACATTCCTTACGTACCGAACAAGCGCGCTGGCGGTTTCTGCTTCGGCAGCAAAATCGCTCCGATCTTCTACAACACCATGGAAGATGCCGGCGCACTGCCAATCGAGTTCGACGTATCGAACATGAACATGGGCGACGTGATCGACCTGTACCCGCACGCTGGCAAAGTCTGCAAGCACGGTACCGACGAAGTCATCACCACCTTCGAAATGAAGACCCCTGTGCTGCTGGACGAAGTCCGTGCCGGCGGTCGTATTCCGCTGATCATCGGCCGTGGCCTGACCGAGAAGGCTCGCGCCGAACTGGGTCTGCCAGCGTTCGACCTGTTCAAGAAGCCTGAAGCTCCGGCTGAAAGCACCAAGGGCTTCACCCTGGCGCAGAAAATGGTCGGCAAGGCTTGCGGTCTGGCAGAGGGCAAAGGCGTTCGTCCTGGCACCTACTGCGAACCGAAGATGACCACCGTAGGTTCTCAGGACACCACCGGTCCAATGACCCGTGACGAACTGAAAGACCTGGCGTGCCTGGGCTTCTCCGCTGATCTGGTGATGCAGTCGTTCTGCCACACCGCGGCCTATCCAAAGCCGATCGACGTGACCACCCACCACACCCTGCCTGACTTCATCATGACCCGCGGCGGCGTTTCCCTGCGTCCGGGCGACGGCATCATCCACTCGTGGCTGAACCGCATGCTGCTGCCGGACACCGTGGGTACCGGTGGTGACTCGCACACCCGTTTCCCGATGGGCATCTCGTTCCCGGCCGGTTCCGGTCTGGTCGCGTTCGCCGCAGCCACCGGCGTCATGCCGCTGGACATGCCGGAATCGATCCTGGTGCGCTTCAAAGGCAAAATGAAACCTGGCATCACCCTGCGTGACCTGGTTCATGCCATTCCTTACTTCGCCATCCAGAACGGTCTGCTGACCGTCGAGAAGAAAGGCAAGAAAAACGCCTTCTCCGGCCGCATCCTGGAAATCGAAGGCCTGGAAGGTCTGACCCTGGAACAGGCGTTCGAACTGTCCGACGCCTCGGCCGAACGTTCGGCTGCCGGTTGCACCATCAAGCTGTCGAAAGAGTCGATCACCGAGTACCTGCAGTCCAACATCACCCTGCTGCGCTGGATGATCGGCGAAGGCTACGGCGATGCGCGTACCCTGGAGCGTCGTGCCCAAGCGATGGAAGCCTGGATCGCCAACCCGCAACTGATGGAAGCCGATGCCGACGCCGAATACGCCGAAGTCATCGAAATCGATCTGGCCGACATCAGCGAGCCTGTATTGTGCGCGCCGAACGACCCGGACGACGCCCGTCTGCTGTCCAGCGTCGCTGGCGAGAAGATCGACGAAGTGTTCATCGGTTCGTGCATGACCAACATCGGTCACTTCCGTGCTGCCGGCAAGCTGCTGGATCAGGTCAAGGGTCAGCTGCCAACCCGTCTGTGGCTGTCGCCACCGACCAAGATGGACGCTCACCAGCTGACCGAAGAAGGCTACTACGGCATCTACGGCAAGGCCGGCGCCCGCATGGAAATGCCAGGCTGCTCGCTGTGCATGGGTAACCAGGCACGCGTTGAGCCGAACAGCACCGTGGTGTCGACCTCGACCCGTAACTTCCCGAACCGTCTGGGCGACGGCGCGAACGTCTACCTGGCTTCGGCTGAGCTGGCGTCCGTTGCTTCGATCCTGGGTCGCCTGCCGACCGTCGAGGAGTACATGGAATACGCTGGCAAGATCGACAGCATGGCGGCCGACGTTTACCGCTACCTGTCCTTCGACCAGATTGCCGAGTTCCGTGAAGCTGCTGCGAACGCCAAGATCCCTGTCGTTCAAGCCTGACGCTGCAACGCAATGAAAAACGCCGCCCATCGCGAGATGAGCGGCGTTTTTTTATGCCCTCTGACATTCAGGCATTGAGCTTGAGTGCCTGCTGAACCGCCTCATCCACACTCAAACCGCTCAACAGCACCTGCTCGCGTTCCAGCTCTGGCAATTGCGCCAGCACGGTCTGCGCCTGATCTTTGAGGCGCGCCAGAATCAACAGTTTGTCCTCGGCCCGCACTTGCAGGAAGAACGCTTCCAGCGCTTCGATGCTGGTGCCGTCCAGGTCGGGTGACTCCTCAAGACTCAGGATGATCGTGTGCACCGCCGCCGGCGCATGACGAGCCAACCGCAGCGCGCCGCCGAGAATCCGTTCCACGTTGGCAAAGAACAGCGCTTCACTCGGCCGCACGATCAGCACGCCGGGGATTTCCCGGGCATCCGGATGACGTTGCAGGTCGACATAATCGTGACCGCCGCCCATTTGCCCCAGCACCTGAATTTCCGCCGAAGACATCTGCCTCAGCATCAGCACCACGCTGATCGCCACCGCCAGCAGCAAGCCGTCGAGCACGCCCAGCACCAGCACCGCTGCCACCGCGCAGATCACCAGCAAGCGATCACGGCGCCAGATGAAGTAGCGACCCAGCGGTTGCAGGCTCAACGCTCGTCCCAGGGCGTGAATCACGATCGCGGCCAGCACAGGTTCCGGGGTCAGAGCGATGTACGGCAGCACGGTCAACACGATCAGCAACACCACTGCCGCGGCGACAACGCCCGCCAACCGCGATGTAGCGCCCGCCGCTTCGTTGGCCGAAGTCGCCGAATACCCGGCCCCGGCGGGCATGCCGTGAAACAGGCCCGATAACAGATTGGACGCGCCAAGAGCCAGCAGATCGCGGTTCGAGGAAACCCGGTCACCGTGCTTCAGGGCAAACGAGCTGATCGACCCATAGGACTCGGCGTACAGGATCATCACCATGGCAAACGCCAGCTCGCCGAGGCGCAGCCAATCGGCAAACGGCATGTTCGGCAGCTGTGGCATCTCCAGCGCCAGGTCGATGACTCCGATCAGTTTCACCCCATAGGCCGGCAGGTTCAGCCATTGGCTGGCGGCAACGCCCAGCGCCACGACGATCAGCCCACCCGGCACCCGGCGAAAGCGGGCGCAGGCCATCAGCACCAGCAACGCCACCAGCGCTACTGCGGCGCCGGCCAGGTTCCATTTTGGCCACTGCTCGATCAGTTGCGGCAGGAAACGGATCAGGTTGCTGTCCGTGAGGTGGACATCGACGACGCTCGCTACCTGTTTGAGGATGATCGTCACCGCCAATCCCAGGGCGAAGCCGCGCAACACCGGTTTAGCGATGAAGGACGTCACACTGCCGAGCTTGAACAACCCCGCCAGCAGAAACAGCACACCGGTCATCATCACCAGACCGACCGCCAGGCTCAGGCGCAATGCCGGATCGCCGCCAGCCAGCGAGGCCGTCGCAGCCGCCAGCACCGCCGCCGATGACGACGTCGCCGAGACCACGGCAAAGCGGCTGGTGCCCATCAACGCGTAACACAGCAGTCCGGCGAACAACGCGATCACCCCGGCCTGGGGTGGCAGAGCGGCAATGCTGGAATACGCCACCGCTTCGGGCAGCAACAGACCGGCAATCGACAGCCCGGCCAGCAGGTCCTGACTGCGACTGGGTACTTCGGGCCGGGAAGCGGCACTCAGCGGTTCAGTTGACAATCGGACCCACCCTGGCAGATACCGAGCCTCCTGGCTGCGCGCCAGGTTCATGGCTTTGGTCTGCTTTCATCACGTTCCAGAAGGTTACCGTGTCGACAAACGAAAGATCCTTGAGCACCAGCAGCGAAGCCTTTTTGACCTCTTCCTCGATCAGCGCAAGACCAAAGTGATGGTGATCAACGATGTAGTAGACGCCTTCAGGCCCAAGCACACTGGGGAACCAGTGATTGTCCAGCGCTGCCGCCCGCTCCTTGCGTTTGAGCTTTTTCCATTCCTGACGCTTGTCGGCGACTTCAGCGAGGCCCACCGCAAGCTGCGTGGGATGGAGTTTTTCCAGTTTGGCGCTGATCAGTTGCGGTCGGGCTCGGGGCATGAGGCATCTCCGGGAAAAAGTGCCTTTCAAGCGTAGCCGTTTATGCCTTGGGAAGTGTGCCCTGGATCAGGCATCGGGGAGGATTTGCAGAAAACGGGAGCGCATGGCTCGCCCCCGTCTGGTACTGCCGGACTGGAATCAGGCCGCCAGCGAGTAGATCAACGCCGAAATCGCCACCAGGCCTACGGCGGTGACAAACACGTTCGACGCCTGACCACGATAGCGCGCCATCGCCGGCACCTTGCGGATCGCGTACATCGGCATCAGGAACAGGATTGCCGCGATGACCGGGCCACCGATGGTTTCGATCATGCCGAGGATGCTCGGGTTCAGGGTCGCCACGATCCAGCACACCACCAGCATGAACGCCGCAACGATGCGATCCAGGGCCTTGGCGCCCGGGCGCTTGCCGCTCTTGACGATCAAACCTTTCAGGCCTTCGCTGGCACCGATGTAGTGACCGAGGAACGACTTGGAGATGGCCACGAACGCAATCAACGGCGCTGCGAACGCGATGGTCGGGTTGCTGAAGTGGTTGGCCAGGTACGACAGGATCGACAGGTTCTGCGCCTTGGCTTCAGCCAGTTGTTCCGGCGACAGGGTCAGCACGCAACTGAAGACGAAGAACAGCACCATCACCACCATCAGCAGGTGGGCGCGCGACAGGATCTGCGAACTGCGCTCGTCGGCGTGAACGCCGTAGCGACGCTTCTGGTCCACCGCAAACGCCGAGATGATCGGCGAGTGGTTGAACGAGAACACCATCACCGGAATCGCCAGCCACAGCGTGTGCAACAGCGCCGATGGAGCCGGCACCTGCGAAGCGGTGCTCAGGATGCCGCCGTTCCAGTGCGGAACCAGGTACACCGCCAGGAACAGCAGCGCGACGATGAACGGATACACCATCAGGGTCATGGCCTTGACGATCACCTGCTCGCCGCAACGAACAACAGCCAGCAGGCCGAGGATCAGCACGAACGACAGCAGCGCGCGCGGTGGCGGCGTGATGTGCAGTTGGTGTTCGAGGAAACTGGCGACGGTGTTGGTCAGGCCGACGCTATAGATCAGCAGGATCGGGAAGATCGCGAAAAAGTACAGCAGGGTGATCAGCGCACCGGCCTTGATGCCAAAATGCTGCTCCACCACCTCAGTGATGTCGGCGCCTTCACGACCGGAGAGCACGAAGCGGGTCAGGCCGCGGTGTGCAAAGAAGGTCATGGGGAATGCCAGCAGCGCCAGGATCACCAGCGGCCAGAAGCCACCCAGACCTGCGTTGATCGGCAAAAACAGGGTACCGGCGCCGATGGCCGTCCCGAACAGTCCCAACATCCAGGTAGTGTCATGGCGATTCCAGCTCGACAGTTCGGCTGGTGCTGCCGCTTCAAAGCGTTGTTCGACGCTATTGGCCTGATCATTCATCCGGTCGGATCTCCGCATTCCGGTCACTTGCCACTCGGTCAGGACGCGTCGGAAAAAACCGACAGACATGCTCCGGCCGAAACAGGGGCGCGATTCTCCGCGATAAATGAGCGGAAGCAAAGACTTAGCTGAGGAATGGTTGTGCGGAGCAGATGGGAGCGTTGTCGTTTTTGGGAAAAAGACTGTCGGCAACAGATACGTAAAATGTCGTTTTATGGCATGTGCCGGCGCCGAACTTGCTCATGAGGGCCTGTTCAGATCGATCGGGCCAACATGAAGCCAAGAGACATACAAAAGATGCCGAAACCCGGTAACCCCAACATCGGAAGCATTTCGATGAATCCACCAGTATTCGTAGGCAACATCCGTAAATCCCGCAGGACGGTGCGTCCATTTCCTATCGCTTTTAAACAACCTCACTGACTGGCATTTTTCGGCTATACCCAATGGCGAATTGACTGACATCCCCGTCCAGTCCCCTCGCCTGTGGAGCCATCCCATGCCCCTCGTCCGCGTCGACATCAAGAAAAACCCGGACCCGACTTTCGCCAAACGCATTGGCGAAGTGATCTACGCCGCACTGCGCAGCGAGATCAATGTGCCGGAACACGACAATTTCCAGGTGCTGGCCGAGCACGACGACCAGCACTTCGTCTACGACCCGCAATACCTTGGGATCCAGCGCAGCGACGGCATCGTGTTCATCCAGCTGACCATCAGCGAAGGCCGTACCGTGGAGATGAAACAACGGCTGTTCCAGACCATCGCGCGCAACCTGAACCAGCAACTGGCCGTGCGCCAGGAAGACGTGTTCATCAATCTGGTGGAAGTGAAAAAAGAGAACTGGTCGTTCGGCAACGGCATCGCCCAGTACGTGACCTGATCCTGTGACCACCCGCGCCGACATCACCTTCTGACGAAGCACCCGCGCGCTCCTCGCATCAGCTCCTACACTGCCTGATGCGGGGCCGCGCCAGCCATTGCCAAACCGCTCTGGAATCAGCACTCTGAACCGACTTTTGCGCCCGAAGACCGACGATCAAAGGAGCCGAGCAATGCCCGCCACCGTTCTGGTACTGGTTGAAACCATCAATGACTACCTGCCCATTCTTGAACGACAGGGCTTTCACCTGATCCTCGCCCCGACTCCCGCCGAACGCGCCCAGGCCATTGCCACCCATGGCACCCGCATCGACGCGGTGCTGACCCGAGGCCCGCTGGGTTTGTACGCTGAAGAAATCGCCGCGCTGCCCGCACTGAAAATCATCTGCGTGATCGGTGCCGGCTATGAGCAGGTGGATCTGCAAGCCGCCAGCAATCGGGGCCTGACCGTAACCAACGGCGCCGGGGTGAACGCCTCGTCGGTGGCCGACCATGCCATGGCATTGCTACTGGCGCTGGTACGCGACATTCCGCGCTGCGATGCCGCCGTGCGTCGGGGTGAATGGCCGAAGATCATGCGCCCGTCCCTGGCGGGCAAGCGGCTGGGGATTCTCGGGCTCGGCGCAGTGGGCATGGCCATCGCCAAACGGGCGAACCTGGGTTTCGACATGGAGATCAGCTACCACAACCGTCAGGTGCGCAGTGACGTGCCTTACGCGTTTTGCTCGACTCCGACCGAACTGGCCCGGGCCTCGGACTTTCTCGTGGTCGCAACGCCCGGCGGTATTGGCAGCCAGCATCTGGTGACCCGCCCGGTGCTCGATGCCCTGGGACCGAAAGGCTTCATCGTCAATATCGCTCGAGCCAGTGTCATAAACACCGCGGACCTGATCACCGCCCTCGAACAACGGCGGATCGCCGGCGCTGCACTGGATGTATTCGATCACGAACCGCAGGTGCCGGATGCACTGAAAACCTTGAGCAACGTGATTCTCACGCCGCATGTGGCCGGCCTGTCACCGGAAGCCACACAGGGCACGGTGGAACTGGCAGGAAAAAACCTGGTGGCGTTTTTTTCCGGAGAACCGGTACTGACACCGCTGACACTGCCACCAAAACAGAACAACCAGCGCGTGCACTAAAGCACGCCAAGCAACGTCCACAAGCGCCGCGACTCGGCGTCGGCCGAGATCAACTCGCCGAGCAACTCGCTCAACGGCTTGTTGCCCCACTCGACCCCGCGCCGGATCAGATAAGGCACGGGGCTGTGGGGTTCGGTGCGGGCCAGGTATTCGGCGATCAGCAGCAATTGCCGATAGGCCTCTTCACGGCTCGCCGGTTCACGAAAGACCTGCGCCGCGACAGGCGCTTCATCGACCGGTTGCGCTTCCACCGCAAGGGCTTCGACAGGTGCGACCGGCACCGGTTTTTGTGGATGCATGGCGATGAACTCCTGGACCAGAGTCAGCAGCGCTTGAAGGATGTCCTGCAGGGGCCGTAATCCCGGCCCCTGATCGCCCAGATACGTATCACTCCAGGCGCTCAGACGTTGCAGATGTTGCTGGCTCAGCAGCAGGTTGCCCTGTTGCCGCAGCCAGAACGCCAGCGGCGTGGCACGCACCTGATCGCTGAGTTTCTTCTGTTCATTGCGCGCCGATTCAGCGAGAGCCTTGGCATTTTTGCTGTCATTGACCAGCACCTGCTGCACCTGCAGACGGCGCCAGCTTTCCAGGTTGTACGCCTCGAAATCGCTGTTGTGCGAACCGAACAGCGGCACCCGGGTCAGCAGCACTTCACTGTACCGGCGCACCAGCCACTCCAGCGGAATCACGCGCCACGACTGGTCGCCCTCCTCGGCCTGTGGATGCAACTGTTCCGGATAGCGCTCGCACAATCCGACAATCAGCGCCAGGCTGCCAGGCAGTCCGTCCAGCCCCTGCAGATGCAACCAGGCTTCGCCGAGCCAGGCACTGAGCATCAGGTCCTTGCTGCGTTCGATCAGCAACGTCGTGGTGAGCCTTTGCACTTGCGGCCAGTTCGCCTGTTTCAGCGTTGATTGCCAGACCCCGGTCGGCAGGCTGGCGTCGTCTTCACGACGCAGCTCGCGAATCAGATCGAACTCATGTTCGTAACGCAGATCCGCACCACAAGGCGCGTCTTCGCTGATCGGTTCGAGCAATTGATCCATCAGGTTCGGCAACGTGGCAGATGGCAGACTCACAGGCCCTCCTTTCGAGATTCAATGGACGCAGTGGTTGCGGTCACCTGGAACGGCGAACGCGGCGCCCGGGTCGGTAACGGCGGAATCGACAACGGCTGCTTCGAGCCCTGACTCATCAACGACAGGCGCACGAACATGCGGGTGAATTCGGTGGTCACGCTGTCGTTGAGCGCAGTCACGGGCAAGCGCAGCGTCAGCGGGAAATCCGTGTAATCCGTGCTCGGTTGGCGCAGGACCGAAAAGTGCGCGCGCATCAGCCGCAATAACGACCATGGCCCGCCATATTCCCACCCTGCCTCCAGGTCCCGCACCACCAGGTTCGGTTGCAGTGGATCGTTGACCGGGCGCTCGCGACCGTTACGCGCCCAGCGCAGGGTCAGGCGGATCGGCTGGCCGACCATCCAGCGCAGGTTCGGCTGCTCGGCGGCGGGATAGCTGATTTGCTGACTGCCGGCCAGCAAGCCCCCGGCGATCACTTGATCGGCGCCGCGCTCATCATCACGATCAGTGCGCCAGCGAACGTCCATCTCGACACCGAGAATGCCGCTCTTGTCACGCACGAACAGCGGCGTCAGCCACAGGCTCGCCTGCTTCAGGCGGTTGAGAAAATCTTCCGCCGCCAGCCGCTCCGGGGTCTGGCTCAGAACCAGTCCGGCCTGGGCCACCGGCAAGCGCTTCTCGATGATTTCCAGAAAGTGCTGGACCCGCGCCGGGTCGGCATCCTGGGCCTGCACGCCGCTGGCAAAGGGAAAGCGATCGGCCAGGTACTGATTGAAATAGTTGGCCAGTTCATTCCATGCCGCCGCGGCCTGCTGCTGTTGCAGGTACTGACAACGTTGCATGGCCGACTGTTGCAACTCCACTGCACGCATTGCCAGCGTGCCGCGCCCGCCTGCCAGATTGGCGGTCTGTAGCACCTGCACGCAGGAACCGGTGTCCATGTCGATGAAATCGCGGCTGACCAGTTGCTCGATTTGCGCCGGTGAACTGGCCGGATTCGAATCCTTGTATTTGAGCAGTTCGTCGTTCAGTGCGCTGAACTGAGTCACCCGTTCATAGTCCAGCGCCGACAGATTGCCCTGCTGGGTCATCAGCCACTGCAATGCCGATGTACGCCGCTCGGTGATGCCGAGCATGGTGTTGAATTGCTGCTTGAGGCTCAGCTTCAAATCCTGCACATCGCTGGCGCCGTACAGTTGCAGGCCGAGGTTTTTCGAGCCGTCCCACTGGCTGATTTCAGTCCGGCCACCGAACAGCGGTTGTGCGGTGATTTCATCCAGCCCGCTGACGATCTGCGCCAAGGCCCGGCGGTTGAGCGCACCTTGCAGCCGAGCCGCCAGGTCACTGCGATGGACTTCGACAAACGCCTTTTGCAGAGCCATGGCTTGCTCGGCCTTGACGTTGAACACTGCGTAAGCATGAGTCTGGTCGTTGTGATCCTTGAGGCTCAGCCACATGGCCTGGGCCGCAGCACTTTGGGCTGCTTGCAGCAGCGCACCGCGATAGGCCGGAGGAATGCGGGGCAGCTCTTCGGCGAGATAACTCTTGTAACTCGCGTAATAGTTCAACGACGTGTCGAGGTCATCGCCGTCCACGTTCTGGCCTTGCAGGTTGACGTTGTCCTGATCGGCGCGCATCGCCACCGAAACGAAGTCTCGCTTGAACAGCGCATGCACCGCGTTGTCCAGTTTGACGACGTGATCCTGCAACGCCAGTTGACCGCTCCCTTGCTGCACCAGCAGGTTGCCGCGCGAGCCGACCTGGGCTATCCACTGGTCACGAAAACTCTGTTGCAGCTTGTTCGCCTGCATGTCCAGTTGTTGCTGGACCGGCGGCCCCAGCAGCGCGCTCTTGCGCACCTTGTCGAGAAACTCGCGATAGCCCGGTACCAGCTCCTGTCCCTTGCCCCGGCCCCAGGCCGAATTGGTCAGGGCCACCGCAGCTTGCAGGTCGTCGATGAGCGCGGTGAGATCCTCCAGCTCATTGAGGTTGTTACCGCTCCCGGCCTCCAGTTTTTCGAGATGCAACTTGAGGTAGCCGGCCTTGCTCACGAAGTTGTCGGCGAGGAAATACTGATCGAGCCAGCGCTCCATAAGTCCGTTGAAGTTACTGACGATCAGCGGCCGCTCGACACTCAGGTCCAGCGCCTGCAAGTCATCGCCATCACCCGCCGCCAGCAGACGGTTGTAATACGCGGAATGGGGAACCGTGGCAGCGTTGAGGTTCAACGACAGCGCGCTGTTGCTCAACTGCACCAGATCCTCCAGCGGAGCGCGCTGATTGTTCTGCACCTCGGCAAACAACTGGTTCTGCTGCTCCAGACGCAACGCCCGGTCGACCAGATCCGTGGCCTTCTGGTAATTCTGCCACTGCGCCGGGTCTTCGCTTTCAATGCTGGCGCGCCGATCGGTGGCGCGGATCGCCTTGATCTTCGCCAGCTCCGCCAACAGCAGATCGTGCAACGGCTGCACCATCTGGCGTTGCGCAGACTTGAACAGTGCCCGTTCGATTTTTACGTCCACCGAGGAAAACCACGAAGCCGGAAACGCCAGCGAAACGTAATGCCAGTGCGGTGCTCGCTCCAGCACCCGCCAGAAACCCTGCACGTTGCGCCGGGTTGGCTCGACACGGTGCTCATCGTCGGTGACCGCGACGTAGCTTTTCTGCGCACTCTGCATCAGTCGCGCCAGTTCGTGAGCATCCCTGACCGAATCGCGCCAGACCCAGACCATCGCCACCGCCCAGATCACCCCGACCACCAGCGCAATGCCGGCAGTCACCCGCTGCCAGCGCTGGCGCAAGCGCAACAGGCGCGGTACGCCCAGAGCCAGGCCCCGCTCGCCTACCAGCCGCTGGCGCCACAAGGGACGCATGAACGCGCTGCGCTGCAGGCCACTGTCGTCAACGGAGAATCCGTCCAGCGCATCTTCCGATGGCTGACTGGCACTCAAATACACTCCGCGAAAACACGGCGCCTCACCCTGCGCATTGCCCTGGAACACCGGCTCGAGCACGTTCTGCAAACCACGACGCAATGTTTCCAGGCGCTCTGGCAAGGCATACAGATCGGCGCTCAGGTACCCGGACAACGTGCCGATTTCGATGACCGCTTCGGCGACGGCACGATGCAGGCGATCCAGCGCCTGATCGCTCCACTGCCCCTGCCACACCGCGTCGCGCGCATAGGGTGACGACCAGCCCAGAGTGCGCTCGCGGGCTTGCTCGGGCAACGCGCTGATCAGTTCCTGAAACCCGGGCAGTTCTTCCAGCCCGGTGACGATCACATAGACCGGCACACTCAATCCGAAGCGCTGCAGCAGATCGATGAAGCGCCGTCGCGCGGCCAGACCAAGCTGCGTGGCCTGTTCCAGATTGCTCAGGCGGCTGGCCGGAACCGTCCAGATCACCCCGTCCAGCGGGCGTTTGCTGCGCAGGCGCAAGATCAGCCCGAGCAGGCGCCACCAGCCGCCGCGCTGCAAATGCATGCCTTCGTCCGGCAGAAAAAGCGCCTGTGGCACCACCAGCACCGCCCCCTCGGGGTCCGACCACCAACGGCCGAACCACGCGGGTTTGTCCGTGGGTTGCAAGCGCCATTCAGTCACCAGCTGGGTGCCCTGGGTCTCATCGCCCAGCAACAGCAGCCACGGCATCTGATAGCGATCGCGACTGCCCTGTTCCTGCTCCATATGGCGAACTGCACCGTAGAAGCTGCGAATCGCCGCGCCGCTCCGTGTGCGCAGCCACCACACCGCCACGGCGATGATCACCAGCAACAACAGCACGGCGACGACCCAGGCGACAATCGTCAGTGTGCTCATGAATCCTGCTCCGACACCGTCACCGAGTCGATCATCTGCAACACCGGTTCCAGCTCGGAACGAATGTCACGCCAGAGAAACTGACCGATCCCGGTCAAGAGCAGCACCATCGCCAGCATGCCCAACGCCAGTCGAAAACCGTCCGGCAGCGCGGTACGTACCGGTAACTGCAACGGCGGGATCCACGAAGGCTGCACCAGCCGCTGGCTCACGCCTTCGTAACTGGCGTCGTCCTGCCAGGCAAAACTGAACAACGCCAGACGCCATTTCTCCAGCTGCGCCTGACTGTGCTCACCACGCAGGCGGCCATGAAAACCGAGAATCAAACATTGCAGATAGACGTTGGCCAGGTCGCGACTGGTGGGCTGTTGTTCATCGAGCAGGGTTTGAATTGCAGCCGGCAACTGTTCACCGGCCTGACGACTCGAGTACAAGCGTGACTCCAGGGGTTTGTCCTGCCACGCCACTTGGCCCGGCCACGGGCTGAACAGCAATGTTTCATCAACCAGCGCCACAAAGGCATACACCAGCGCCTTGACCTGCTCGGTGGCCGAATCGCCGACCCGCGAATACGCCGTACGCCACAATCGTTGGGACGCCTGGGTCGACAGTTCGACGACGGTCTCCACGAGCGCCGCTTCGTCATCGCTGTCCTTGGGCAACTGACTCCAGTCCAGTTGCCATTGCTGCCACGCCTGACGGAACGCGCTGCTCAGCGGTGCGTCCTGCAACCCAAGGTTTGCGACACTTCCTTGCGACATACGGCGTTCCTTGTGTGATCAGGCACGTTCACTGTTCTGGGCAACAAACAGCACCACTTGCCACGGACTGCTGGTCAACCGGGTGGCCGGCGCGGCGATCACCAGCGGCAATTGCGCGTCGAACCAGTTGCCTTCGGCCGTCACCACAAACAGCCGGGTGTCGTCACCCACGCTGTAGGCCACTTGCTCGTTGCGGCTCATGGCCTGGTGCGTCAAGCCACTCATGCGCTGGCGGCTGAGCAAGGCGATGTGCGGCGCCGAGGCGATGATCGCGCCGCGCAGCCATTCGCCGGCCGCCTGCTCGCTGGCGCCGTTGGGCATGCGCAGGCCGATGACCAGCCGCTGGCTCGGCTGCTCGTCCGGCAACTGAATGGAAAAACTGTGTTCGCTGCGTTCGAATGCGATGCTGCGGTAACCCGCACGGATCAGCTCCAGGGTGGTTTCCAGCCACTCCAGCAACGGCTCGTAACCGAGGTGCAACTCGAAAAAATCCAGCGGCGCGAACGACGGCACGCCTGCCAGCGGGTCCAGCGCCGACCACGCCCCGGCCAGGCCCAGCAACTGCACATACAATGCCTGCGGATGAGCAATGCGGCTGTTCAGCGAGCCTTCGACTTCCGGTAGACGCGACCACAACGCGGTCAGTTGACGGCGAATCTCCAGCGCATCGTCCTGATTGCCTGACTGTTGTGCCTGACGCAGGCGCCCGCCCAGGAACAGGCATTTCTCCCGGGCTCGCGCGCAGAGCCCGGCGATCCGCCGACCCAGCGGCGACTCCGGCAACAGGACCGGCGTCGGCGGCGTATAGGGCAACGGCAAAAAACCGCCGCCCTCCTTGCGGACTTTCAGCAGTGGCAGGCAGATCGAATCGGCTTTGTTCAGTTGCGTGCACAGACGCGGATTGGGTCGCCATACCGTAATCGATTCGGGAAATTCACCGCTGGTGAGATCGGGCAACGCTTCGCCGACCACCGACTGCAAACGTCCCTTGAGCGGCAGCAGTTGACCGGCACGCCACAAAGGGCTGATGGCCAGGTACACCGTGACGGTAGCGTCATCGGTTTCATCGATCGACGGGCCGACATCCAGCTCCAGTGCAGGCCCGACACCCGCCTGCAGATTGACCGGCAAACCGTCAGGCATCGTCCCTTGCAACGACAACACTCGCACGACCCCGGCACTCATCGCCGAAGGGTCGAACGTCATCTGACTGACACCAAAGAACCACGGATTGCAGGCCTGGGCCAGATGCGCACCGAGCGCCTCGGCCCGCAGACCCTGCAACTGAAAGTGCTGTGGCAGCAATTGCATGCCTTCATGCCAGCAGACCGCGTCAGGTAGCAGACTCATACGACTCCCTTCGACTGCACCGCGAACCGGCGGCGGACGGTGTGTTTCAGTTTTCCTTGCTGACCAGCGTCATCTCGCGACTGTCGAACTTGAGCCATGCATCGCTCTGATCGTCCAGCCGCAAGCGGTGCGCTCCGGGTGTGTTATAGCTGGCGAAGACTAAAAGTCCAGCCGCCCGCTTGCCCCCCAAAGGGAACGGCTGGCGATCGATGAATTGCCCCGGCACCAGCTCCAGTCCCCACACGCTCATCAGCTGACGATAGTCGCGCTGATACTGCTCGCGCCCGGCAAACCACTGCTGGGCGCTGATGCCCGACAGTTGCTTGAGCAGATCAGGGTCATTGACCGCGATGAAATCCACGGCGATCGGCGTGTCGTCATTGGCCTTGGGCGCGACGTCGAGGGTCAAGCTGTCGAGGTCCACTTTCGGCCCGAAAAACGAGCAACCGGCAAGCAGCGCAAAACCGATTGTTAGAAAAAGTCGTGAAGACAAAATGAATTTTCCTTTTCGCGAGACAGTCCAAAAATGTTTTTCGCTTGCATTTTTATAGACCTGTTCTAGCGTCTTGGGTAGTTCGGTTCCTACAGCCGAATGTGGAAGGTTTGTCAAAGGAACGACAGGTCATCTGCCTCCCTTTCTAACCTGTGGTCCAGCAAGGGAAAGCGATGAACGGGCCTCCCCGATGCATTGCGCCCGCTCATCGCATCGGAGTCCGCCGACATGGCAGAAAGTACCCAGCACAAGCTCGACCGGGTTCGCCCGCCTCGAGTGCAAATCACCTATGACGTCGAAATCGGCAACGCCATCGAGAAAAAGGAATTGCCGCTGGTCGTCGGGATCCTGGCCGACCTCTCGGGCAAGCCGCTCGAACCATTGGCAAAACTGACCGAACGCCGTTTCACCGAAATCGACCGCGACAACTTCAACGAAGTGCTCGCCTCCATCGGCCCCCGCGCCACGCTGCAAGTCAACAACACCCTCAGCGGTGACGACAGCAAGCTGAACATCGAGCTCAACTTCAAACACATCGACGATTTCGACCCGGTCAAGGTGGTGGAGCAAGTCACCCCGCTGCGCCGCCTGTTCGAGGCCCGTCAGCGCCTGCGCGACCTGCTGACCAAACTCGACGGCAACGACGATCTCGACAAGCTGTTGCGCGATGTCATCGCCAACACCGAAGGCTTGCAAGAGATCAAATCGGCTCGCCCGGACACCGCTGTCCCGGCCGCTGATGCCGAGGCCCCGGCCGAACCGCAAGCCTGATCGTCCACCTGACCGAGGAAGAATTCGCCATGCCCGCCGCCGCCCAGAATCAAGCCAGCGAAAATGCTGCCGCCGAGACTTTATCCCTGCTTGACCGGATCATCGCCGAGGGCCGCATGGCCCATGACGACAGCCAGCAGGACTACGCCCGCGACATGCTCGCGGAATTCGCCACCCAGGTACTCGACGAAGGCATGGCCATCGACAAGGACACCGTGGCGATGATCAACGACCGCATCAGCCAGATCGACGAGCTGATCAGCGCCCAGCTCAACGAAGTGCTGCATCACCCGGACCTGCAAAAACTCGAAGCGTCCTGGCGTGGCCTGCACATGCTGGTGCAGAACACCGAAACCAGCACCCGGCTGAAACTGCGACTGCTCAACGTGACGCAGAAAGAGCTGCAGAACGACCTGGAAAAAGCCGTCGAATTCGACCAGAGCGCCCTGTTCAAGAAGATCTACGAAGAGGAATACGGCACCTTCGGCGGTCACCCGTTCAGCTTGCTGGTGGGTGACTACACCTTTGGCCGTCACCCGCAGGACATCGGCCTGCTGGAGAAACTGTCGAACGTCGCCGCCGCTGCTCACGCCCCGTTCATTGCCGCCGCCAGCCCGCGTCTGTTCGACATGAACAGCTTCACCGAACTGGCCGTGCCGCGAGACCTGTCGAAGGTCTTCGAGAGTCAGGAGCTGATCAAGTGGCGCTCGTTCCGTGAAAGCGAAGACTCGCGCTACGTCTCGCTGGTGCTGCCGCACTTCCTGCTGCGTCTGCCTTACGGCCCGGACACTTCGCCGGTGGAAGGCATCAACTACGTCGAAGACACCAATGGCACCGATCACAGCAAATACCTGTGGGGCAATGCCGCATGGGCGCTGTCGCAACGCATCACCGAAGCCTTTGCCAAGTACGGCTGGTGCGCGGCAATCCGTGGTGCTGAAGGTGGCGGCGCGGTCGAAGGCTTGCCGGCACACACCTTCCGCACCAGCTCCGGCGACCTGTCGCTCAAATGCCCGACTGAAGTGGCAATCACCGACCGCCGCGAGAAAGAACTCAACGACCTCGGCTTCATCGCCCTGTGTCACAAGAAGAACAGCGACATCGCGGTGTTCTTCGGCGGCCAGACCACCAACAAAGCCAAGGTCTACAACACCAACGAGGCCAATGCCAACGCACGCATCTCGGCGATGTTGCCTTACGTGCTCGCGGCATCGCGTTTCGCTCATTATCTGAAGGTGATCATGCGCGACAAGGTCGGCAGCTTCATGACCCGCGACAACGTGCAGACCTACCTCAACAACTGGATCGCCGACTACGTGCTGATCAACGACAACGCACCGCAGGAAATCAAGGCGCAATACCCGCTGCGTGAAGCGCGGGTGGACGTCACCGAAGTCGCCGGCAAACCCGGTGCCTATCGCGCAACCGTGTTCCTGCGGCCGCACTTCCAGCTGGAAGAACTGACGGCATCGATCCGCCTGGTCGCCACGCTGCCGCCTCCGGTAGCCGCCTGACCCGCCTGCGCCCGCAGGATATTCCTGCGGGCGCTCCCCTGTTTGTCTAGCGCGACACCCTTCAGGAGTTACAAGCGATGGATGCAATCATTCTCGACCTCGGCGGCGACATCAAAGGCGACAGCCTGCTCGAGGGCTACAAGGACAAGATCGAAGTCATGTCCTACAGCCACAACGTGGCGATGCAGGTGACCAATGACGTCAGCAACTCGGAGCGCACCTCCGGCCGGCCGCACATCGGTGAATTTACCCTGACCAAATTCATCGACAGCTCGACCCCTTCGCTCAACGAATATTGCTGCGCCGGCAAGCCGATCCCGGAAGCCAAGATCACCATCGGCCGCAACGCCGCCGAGGGCAGCGGGCAGATCATGCCGTTCATCATCTACACCCTGACCAACGTGGTGATCTCCAACGTCAGCGTCAGTGGCGGCACCGGTGGCAAACCGGTGGAGACGCTTTCTTTGAACTTCACCAAGATCAAATGGGAACTCACCGCGCAAAAAGACGACGGCACCAAGGAAGGCACCGCCGGCACGGTCTGGGACCTGGCCGCGAACAAGGCCGGCAAGTAACCGGACGCAACGGCCATGACAAGCTCGGGAATTCTCCCGCCGCTGTTCGAACGCCTCGCGTCCGGCGAGGCGGACGGCGTGCAGGCGTTCGATCGTCAGAGCCTGCTCGACTCGGTGCACGCCGAACTGGCGCGCCTGTTCAACACCCGCCGTGGCCCGCGCACATTGACGGTGCCCCCCAGCGTGATCGATTACGGCATCGCCGACTGGAGCGCTCTGCAACAGCAGCGCAGCGATGACCGTCGTCGGCTGACGCGGGACATTCGCGAGGCCATCACCCATTTCGAACCGCGCCTGCTGCTGGGCGAGGTTCAGGTCAATCCCCTCCCCGAACAGCCACAGCGATTGAGCATCCGCCTGCTTGGCGAATTGCGCAGCGGCTCGCAGCACTGGCCGGTGGCCTTTGTCATCGAGCCCGGCAACGAAGGGCTGGAGGTGCGCCATGAGCGACTCGATTGACCCGCAACTGCTCGACTATTACCAACGTGAACTGACCTGGTTGCGCCATGCCGGCAGCCAGTTTGCCGAACGCTATCCGAAAGTCGCGAGGCGGCTGGAGCTGTCTCCCGGTGAATGCCCGGATCCGCACGTCGAGCGATTGCTCGAAGGTTTCGCCCTGCTCGCCGCACGCCTGCAGCGGCGGCTGGATGACGACTACGCCGAGTTCAGCGACGCATTGCTCGAACAGCTTTATCCCTTGGCCATGCGCCCGTTGCCGTCCTGCGCCATCGTCCAGTTCGAACCGGACCCGAGCAAAGGCAACCTCGACGGCGGCTATCCCCTGCCCCGGGACACGCCGCTGTTCGTCACCACCAGCAAGGGCGAAAGCCTTCACTTTCGCACCAGTGCCGCCGTGCGTCTGTGGCCGGTCGAAGTCAGCGAAGCCTTGTTGCTGGGAAGCGATGAAGCGCAGGCCCTGACCGGTGTGGCGCAGTGCCGTTCGGCGCTGCGTCTGAGTCTGTGCTGCCTGGGCGACAGCCAGTGGTCGGAGCTGGGTATCGAACACTTGCGCATTCACCTGGCCGCGTCTCCGGTGGTCAATGCCAGCCTCTATGACCTGCTCGGCGCCCACGCGGTGCAGGTACTGGCCGGCTCGCCGGGGAGCATTCCCGCCAGCGTGAAAGGCCTGCCGAGGATCGTCGGTTTTGCAGACGACGAAGCGCTGCTGCCGGACGAAGACGGCGTGCATCCGGGCATGCGCCTGCTGGCCGAGTACTTCGCGTTCCCGGACAAATTCCACTTCTTTGATCTGCCACTGTCCGGCGTTTCGAGTGACAGCCAGACGCTGTACCTCTACATCGTTTTTGACCGAGCCCCGGCCGGTCGCCTGCACTTGCAGGCCAGCGACATCACCCTCGGCTGCGCGCCGGTGATCAACCTGTTTCCGCGCACCTCGGAGCCGCTGCGCCCGGACGGCACCCGCAGCGAGTATCGACTGGTCGCCGACAGCCACCGGGAAAACAGCGTCGAAATCCACAGCATTCGTGGCATCCGCGCCAGCTCCGCCAGCGGTGTGCAACGGCTGCCGGCGTATTTCGGCAGCCAGCACAGCAGCGCTGACCGGCAACGTTACTGGCATGCGCGACGGGTCAACGGGCAGACGCCGAACCGGCTCGGCAGCGATCTTCTGGTCAGCGTCGTCGACACCCGTTTCGAACCGCAGACCGACCTGCCCGATTACAGCCTGACTGCCGAACTGCTGTGCACCAATCGGCATCTGGCCCAGAGCCTGCCCGCCGGTACGCCGCTGGGATTCGAGCGGCCGGGCCCGGTGGCGTGGGCACGCCTGCGCAATCCGCCGAGCCCGCAGAGTCTGCCGCGACTGGACGGCGATTCGCGCTGGCGGCTGGTGTCGCAACTGACCCTCAATCATCTGTCGCTGGTCGAAGGGCCGCAGGCGCTGGATGCACTGAAGGAAATCCTCACCCTGCACAACCTGCGCGATGAGGCCAGCGCCCTGCGCCAGATTGAAGGTCTGGTGAGCCTCGGTTGCGAGCGGGTGATCGGCCATGTCGGCGCCGACGCCTGGCGCGGCTGGCGCAACGGACTTGAAGTGCAACTGCAGCTCGATCCACAGCATTTCGTCGGTAGCAGCGCGGTGTTGTTTTCAGCGGTGCTCGCGCAGTTCTTTTCGGTGTACGCCACGGCCAATCGCTTTGTGCGCACCGTGCTCATGCAGGCAGACAAGGAGGTCAAGGCATGGCAACCCCAAGCCGGCATGCCTCTGTCGCTCTGACCCTCAGCCAGCGCCTGCGCCGTGATCCGCAGGCGTTCGAATGGTTGCAGGCGTTGCTGTTGCTGGAGCGCGAACAGCCACAGGCCGACTCCCTCGGTTCGGGTACATCGCCACAGGCCGAAGCGCTGAAATTGCGCGGGCCGTTGACCCCCTTGTTCGCCGCCAGCCAGATCGAAAGCCTGGAGGAAATCCCCGGTGAACCGCTGACCCTGAACTCGCCGATGTTCGGCCTCGGCGGCCCCGACGGCCCGCTGCCTTACGCCTATCAGGAATGGCTGCAACAACGGGCGCGAGCCAGGGATCATGCACCCGCCGAGTTCCTCGACCTGTTCCAGCATCGGTTGCTGAGCCTGCTGTACAAGGTGATGCGCAAACACCGGATCGCCCTCGGTTTCACCACGCCCGGCGCCTCGCCGGTGCAGGCGCAACTTCGGGCGCTGACCGGGTTGTTGCCCAAATCCCTGCAAGAGCGCCAGGCGATTCCCGACTGCGCCGTTCTGGCCTGCACGGCGTTGTACGCCGATGGCCGTCGGTCGTTGGCCGGATTCGCGGCGATTGTCCGCGAGCAATTTGCCGTGGCGGTGGAACTGAGCGCCTATGAAGGGGCGTGGCGTGAGATTCCACGTGCCAGCCGCAGCGTCATGAAGGCGGGGGGACGCAATCTGCAACTCGGCCGCAGCGCTGTCGCCGGTACTCGGGTGTGGGATGAACACGCCGGGATTCGCCTGACGCTCGGGCCATTGTCTTCGGCGCAGGCCGGACGCTTTCTGCCGGACGGCGAAACGCATCCGGCGCTGGCGAGCCTCGCTGCACTGTATTTCGGCCCGGATCTGGACGTGAAACTGGTGCTGTTGGTGCGCGGTGCCGGGCCGCTGCAACTCGGCCGACAAACCCCGGTCCTGTTGAGCTGGAACGGTGGCCTGCAACGCCAGACCAGCCTGGCCGTGCAACGGATCGAAACCCGCCTGCGTCAGCTGGAGATCACCTGAAATGGAACTGGCCAGCCTGATCGGACGCCTCAACCCGGACAACCGCCGCGCCCTCGAACGTGCCGCGCAACGGTGCTTGCAGCGCGGACATCACTTTGTCGAGATCGAGCATCTGTTGCTGGAATTGCTGGATATCGAGGGCGGCGATTTTGCCTTTCTGCTGCCGCGTTTTGGATTGGAGCGTGATGCGCTGACGGCGGAGATCAACAAGGCGCTGGACCTGTTCAAGGCTGGCAGCACGCGCACGCCGGCGTTGTCTTCGCACACCCTGGGATTGCTGGAAGACGCCGTGGTACAGGCCAGTGTGTTGGGCGTCGAGAGTATTCGTTCCGGGCTGCTGTTGCTGGCGCTGATCGACCGTGACGAGCGCCGCAGCCTGCTGCTCAACAGCGCGTCCTCATTGTTGCGAATTCCGAAAGAAGCCCTGCGCGCAAACCTGCTGGAATGGACGGAAAACTCCCGGGAGCACGTTGGCCCGCACTCTGTATCTTCGGGGAGTCCAACACCACGGCAAGACTCGGTGCTCGATCAATACACCCAGGATCTGACCGCCGATGCTCACGCCGGGCGCATTGACCCGATTGTCGGTCGCGACGGCGAGATTCGTCAGTGCATCGACATTCTTCTGAGACGCCGGCAGAACAACCCGATTCTGGTCGGTGCGCCGGGCGTTGGCAAAACCGCCGTGGTCGAAGGCCTGGCGCTGCGCATCGCCGCCGGGGACGTGCCGCCGTCGTTACAGGAAGTCAGTTTGCGGGTGCTCGATCTCGGTCTGTTGCAGGCCGGGGCCGGGGTCAAAGGCGAATTTGAACAGCGGCTCAAAGGTGTGATCGACGCGGTTCGCAGCGCCGACAAGCCGATCATTCTGTTCATCGACGAGGCCCACACGCTGATCGGCGCTGGCGGTGCCGAAGGCGGCAGCGACGCGGCCAACTTGCTCAAACCCGCGCTGGCCCGAGGTGAATTGCGCACGTTGGCCGCCACGACCTGGATGGAATATAAAAAGTATTTCGAAAAAGACCCGGCCCTCGCCCGCCGCTTTCAGTTGGTGCAAGTGGAAGAGCCGGACGAAATCACCGCCGTGGAAATGCTCCGTGGCGTGGCAGCAAAACTGGAACAGCACCACGGGGTGCAAGTGCTGGACGCGGCGATCCACGAAGCGGTGAAACTCTCCCATCGCTACATCTCCGGTCGCCAGCTGCCGGACAAGGCCATCAGCGTCCTCGACACCGCCTGCGCCCGGGTCGCCCTCGGTCAGCACGACGTGCCGCCACCGCTGGAGAGCCTGCGCCATCGCCAGCAAAGCCTGAAAGAAGAAGTCGAACGCCTGCGCCGCGAACAGGCCACCGGGCTGGATCATCGCGAGCGCATCACCTTGCTGGAAAGCGAATCGAAGACCAACGTCCAGGCCATCCGCGAACTGGAAACCCGCTGGAGCGAAGAACGCGTGGCCGTGCGCGAACTGCTCGACACCCGCCGCGAACTGCTCGACCTCAGCGAACGCGCCGACAGCGACAAGCCCGACGAAGCCACCGACAGCCGCATCGATCATCTGGCCGCCGAACTGCTGCGCCTGGAGGCCGGGCTCGATGCGATTCGTCAGGACGACCCGCTGGTGCCCGAACAGGTGGACAGCAAGACCGTCGCGGCTGTTATTGCAGGCTGGACCGGTATCCCCGTCGGCAAAATGCTTGCCGACGAAGCTCATGCCGTGCGCACCCTCGGACAGCGCATGGGCTTGCGTGTGATGGGCCAGACCACGGCGCTCTCGACCATCGCGCAGCGCCTACAGGCCTACCGCGCCGGACTGACCGACCCGCAGAAACCGGTTGGCGTGTTCCTGCTGGTTGGACCTACGGGCGTTGGTAAAACCGAAACCGCGTATGCACTCGCGGATGCCTTGTATGGCGGCGAACGCAACCTGATCAGCATCAACCTTTCCGAATATCAGGAAGCCCATACCGTCAGCCAGCTCAAGGGCGCCCCGCCCGGCTATGTTGGTTACGGCAGTGGCGGCGTACTGACCGAAGCGGTACGGCGCAAACCGTATTCGGTGGTGTTGCTGGATGAAATCGAGAAGGCGCACCCGGATGTTCTGGAAGCGTTTTACAACGTGTTCGACAAAGGTTTGATGGAAGACGGGACGGGGCTGGTTGTCGACTTCAAGAACACCGTAATGCTCGCCACCAGTAACGTCGGGGCTGAACTGTTGCTCGACACTCCCGCGTCACACATCGGCTCTGAAGCCTTCAACGAGGCGCTGCACAAAGTCCTTTTGCAAGCCTTCCGCCCGGCGTTTCTGGCACGCATGACGGTGGTCGCCTATCGACCGCTGGATGAAACAACGCTGGAAGGGATTGTGCTGGCGAAGCTGGAAAAACTGCGGGGCCGCTACAAGGCAGCGACCGGCAAACAGTTCGAGTTCGATTCGGGAATCGTTAAAGCAGTGCTCGCCAAGTGCAGTGCGGCGGGTGCGCGGGATGTCGAGAACGTGTTGATGACGCAGGTGACGGGGAAGTTGGCGGAGTGGGTGTTGGAGTAGCTGTGCGCGAGCGCATCGCCGGAAACAGGGAGGCAACATGAGCTACAAGGCCATATGCGACAAAATCGACGGACATGGCGAAGGCATCTACAACTTCGGTCAGTCCAGCTTTCTTTTGCTCGTCGCCGACAACCGGGACGGCATCTGCCGGGGTGTCAGCACCGCATGGCTCATCGCCAAGAAAAAAGGCAACGACTACCTCAAGGACATCGTCAAGCCAACGATGAAAACCGGACTGCTGCACGAACAGAAGACGGCGCGCCAGGCCTCGGACTTCCAGTCAGAGTATGTGGACATCAGCGGCGATACGCCCGGATCCCCGTCAGCCGCGACCCTGGGGGCATTGAGAACCGGTGGGGTGGGATCGCTGGGCCAGACAAAAGCGGAAACCTACCAGAGCTTCGCCACTGCCGGTAAAGCCATCGGCGAGTTCGTGCTCACCTTGTCTTGTCGCTACTTCATTCTGTCGATCAAAGGTACGCTCGGCGGGCATTCCGTGGCCTTTTACCGACCTTGGGTACTGTTTGGCAAAAGCAGCAGCTGCGTATTTTTCGATCCCAATTTTGGCGAATTCAAGCTGGAGGGTGCCCAAGGCGTAGCCCTTTGCATGGATGCGGTCGCAACGGCTTACAACCAGGGTCTGTCAACGGGGTATCGACTTTGGGGTTTCAGCTGAAAAGCACTTTATAAGGGGACAGATTAATTTTTGTTGCCGCCTGTTGACGACGCGAACAGAAAGAATCCCAGCGGAGATTGCCATGGCAGAGATACATAAAGTCGGTCGTTACTCAGGAGGCAATGTCGCAATGACAGGAACAAACCCGCTATACGCCAACTGGCTGGCGGCCAATCACGCCACCAACGGTGGGACGATTCCTGACTTGGCCACCATCTGCCATGAATCCTCTTCAACTCGCCGAGCCTTGGCCGGCTCGGGCGCCTCCCATGGAACCTGTTTTGCCGTCGTCGAACACTTTGATGCCTCACGCGGCGTACTGATGTACAAATTCGGCGACAGTGCGCTGAAACTGGACCTTCTCGGAAACTACACAACAACAACCAAAAAAGTCGTCACAACCCTTCGCGGGCACGCTGAAATCAGTGCGTTGGTTCAGGCGATCAACAGTGTTGCGCTCCCTGACGGTGATTACAGCAACTTCGTTACACGTATCTATATCGAACTCAGCCCCTGCCCGCTTTGTGGGCCGCAACTCGAGCCTTACATTAGAAACTCGGTGGTGATGTACAGCTACGTTTATGGAAACGAGAGAGAGATGGATGGGTGGGTCAGTGACAACCAGGCTGCAATCCATGGGAAAGGCGGTACGTTCAGGTGGTGAGCTTTTTCTCTACCAACAGCTGAGGTCAGCTCATGCCCCGGTCTACCGACAGCAACACCACCCTGTCCCTCACCGCCACCGCGCTGTCGGCGCTTTACCCTGATTCGCTGTCCGGCGACGAGGCGCTCAACGTTCTGGGCTCGCAAACCCTCAACGGGCTCAACGACGGCACTTCTCTGACCCTGACCAGCGCCATCGCCACCCACGTCACCACCACCCTGCACAACGATGCGCAGTTGCGCCCGTTCGACGCCCTGGTCGCCGAGATCCGCCAGCTCCCCGCCGATGCCACCGCCGAGCGCTATCAACTGGTTCTAAGGCCATGGCTCTGGTGGCTGACCCTGGCCAGCAACAACCGCGTATTCCAGAACCTCGCCACCTCCGACATTGTCACCACAATCTTCAAGGCCCACGGTTTCACCGATTTCAAACTCTCGCTGACCGGAAGCTACGCACCCAGGGAATACTGCGTGCAGTATGGCGAGAGCGATTTCGCTTTCGTCTCACGGCTACTGGAAGAGGAAGGCATCTTCTGGTTCTTCACCCACGAGGACGGCAAGCACACGCTGGTGCTGGGTGACAGCAACGATGCTTTCGTACAGATCCCCAACGGGCCGAAGGTCAAATATCTGGGCCAGCAAATAGGCGAGCGCGAGCTGCACGGCATCCGTTCGGGCCAGGTGTGTCTGCAAGCGGTGGCCGGCGTGTACAAGGCGACGGATTACGAGTTCACCACGCCGACCACCTCGCTCTACGGTCAGGCCGAAGCCGTGGCCGGGCCGCGTTCGATCTATGAGCATCCCGGCGGTTACAACGCCAAGGCTCGGGGCGATGCGTTGACCAAGCAGCGGGTCGACGGGCTGCGCAGCGAGGAGAAACGTTTTGTCGGCGAAAGCGACTGCCGCTGGCTGATTCCGGGTCACTGGTTCACCCTCGACGGCCACGAAGACGCAAGCCTGAACATCGATTGGGTCATCACGCGGGTCACCCACGACGCCAGTCATGAAAACTATCGCAACCGCTTCGAGGCGATCCCCAAGGCCACGCCCTTTCGCCCGCAACGCCTCACACCCAAACCGCGCATGCATCCGCAAACCGCCATCGTCGTCGGCAAGTCCGGCGAGGAAATCTGGACCGATGAATACGGCCGGATCAAGTTGCAGTTCCCTTGGGATCGCGACGGCAAGAACGATGAAACCAGTTCCTGCTGGGTGCGTGTGGTGCTGCCCTGGAGCGGCAAGGGTTTCGGCATGCAGTTTGTGCCGCGCATCGGTCAGGAGGTGATCGTGACTTTTATCGACGGCGACCCGGACCGGCCGCTGGTCACCGGTTGTGTGTACAACGGCGACAACGCCCTGCCCTATGCCTTGCCGGCGAACCAGACCCAGTCGGGAATCAAGACCCAGTCGTCCAAGGGCGGCGGCGGTTTCAACGAGCTGCGTTTCGAGGACAAGAAGGATGCCGAAGAGGTGTTCCTGCAAGCGCAGAAAGACCTGAAGATCAACGTACTCAACGACACCACCGCCACCGTCGGCCACGACGAAACCCTCACGGTGCAGAACGCCCGCACCCGCACCGTCAAGGACGGCGACGAAACGGTCACGCTGGAGAAAGGCAAACGCAGCGTGACGATCCAGACCGGCAGCGACAGCCTTGATGTGAAGGACAGCCGCACGGTGAAGGTCGGCGCCGATCAGAACCACAGTACCGGCGGCAATTACACCGACAAGGTCACCGGCGACTACAGCCTGACGGTGGACGGCAACCTGACGATCAAGGTCAGCGGCACTCTTACGCTGCAAAGCGGCGGCAGTTTCACGATCAAGAGCGGCGCGGATCTGGCGACCTCCGCCAGCACCTCGATCACCCAGAAGGCCGGCACCGCCATGACCAATCAGGCCGGTACCTCGCTGGACAACAAGGCCGGGACGACGCTGACCAACGACGCCGGCATCAGCCTGACCAACAAGGGCGCCGCCTCACAGACCGTGGACGGCGGCGGCATGCTGACCATCAAGGGCGGGCTGGTGCAGGTCAACTGACAAGGAGAAGCCATGGCGATCACACCGCTGGATCTGCAGCAGGATGACAAACACCTCAAGGGGCGTCTGCAGGACGGTCAGCTCGATGGCCCGTTGAGTATCAAGGATGACGGGCGCCAGCAGGCGGATCTGAAATACAGTCAGGGCCAATTGCAGGGCACGTGCCTGCTCTACCACCCCAATGGCAAGGTCTCGGCGCAGATGCCGTTCGTGCGCGACAAACTGCAAGGCATCGCCAGTTTCTATGCGCCCGAAGGCTGGCTGCAGCGCAAGGCGACCTATCGGCGCGGGTTATTGCATGGCGAGGCGTTCAATTACTTTCCCGACGGGCAAGTGGCGGAGGCCGAGGTCTATCGCGACGGCGTGCGCGAGGGGCGTTATCAGCGCTTTCATCCCAACGGCAAACCGGCGGTGGACGCGCGATATTTGAATGGGCAATTGATGGAGCCGGAGCAAGGGTTCGCCGAGGACGGGCGGCCGCTGGATGCCGATGGCAAGCCGATTTCCCGGGTGCGCTGGTGGTTTCGCAAATGGACGGATCCGCAGCAGGCCTGAAAAGCCCCTCACCCTAGCCCTCTCCCAAAGGGAGAGGGAACCGATTGGGGGATATTGGCGAATTACACCGACGTGAAAGATTTGCGCTGAATCCATAATCGACTCGGTCGTTCAGGTCGATGTAGGGCGAATGACACCTCGGTCAGCTCCCTCTCCCTCCGGGAGTGTATGTACCGGAGACATGGTGGACAGGTGTTCGGAGACATGGTGGACACTTTTAAATAGACACATTGCTCATCGCGAAGGAGATGGCCTGTGTCTTGGGAAGAGGTGTCTACCGTGCAGCTACGTACAGAATTCGTGCTTTTGGCTCTGCAAGAAGGGGCCAATGTTCGGCAGCTTTGCCGTCGATTCAACATCAGCCCAAGCACTGCCTACAAATGGCTCAGCAGGTTTGAAAAATCAGGGGCCGAGGGGCTGAACAATCAGTCACGACGACCGAAGACGTCCCCCAAACGTTGTGCTGACGAGGTGGAGAAGCAGATTCTGACCGTGAGTCGGGAGTACGCGGCTTGGGGCGCTCGCAAGCTCAAACGCGTGCTGGAAGACAAAGGTTTAGCGATGCCTTCCGTCAGTACTGTGCATGCAGTTTTACAGCGTCATTCGCGCGTTGATCCAAAGGCTGCTGAGATCAAACCGTTTATCCGGTTCGAGCATGAAGCGCCCAACGATCTCTGGCAGATGGACTTCAAGGGCC